>CAYMSY010000499.1:0-2700 GCA_964393195.1 uncultured Alcaligenaceae bacterium
AATCAGATCGACACCGATTGGCTGTCAACCCCCTGCTGGGAATCGATCTAAAAACGGAAACCCCGCCTGCGGCGTCTGGGGCTGCGGCTTCGCCCAGCAAGAGAGGCGTATCCGCCAATGCGAGGCGTTACCGCCCAAGCGACGCCTTGCGGCGTTGCGGAAGAGAGCCCTTGAGGGCGATGCTGCTCGCTAATCGAAAAACTGGCCCACCTACCTGACTGAAATCAAACGCAAGCAATGTCAGCTAGAAACTATGCTGCTAGTCAACTGTGCGCGGAAGAAGGCAATACCATTGGATTCCGCCATAGTTTCTATTGATCAACGGCAACGGGAACAGTAGCAGGGGCTCAAACGTCAGTGCGTGTGTACGTGATGAGCATCAGGTACATGCGGATGAGAGTGTGTTTGCGGCCGATGAACGTGCGGATGCGAATGTCGAGTGCCTGGCGCTATCGGGCCTTCGTGTGTGTGATCATGGTGATCGTCCTCGGGACCATGCAAGTGGCTGTGCGTGTGTGACAAGGCTTCATGATCGTGCACATGGGCATGCTGCTCGGACAGATGCAACCACACGCCGATGGTCATCAACATCCCTGCCGCTACCAGCGACGCGGTGACAGCTTCGTCAAGCAGTAGTACAGACAGCGCCGCGCCGAGAAACGGTGCCACCGCAAAGTACGCCCCAGCCCGCGCGGTGCCAAGATGACGCAGCGCGATGATGAAAAGTACCAGACTTACACCGTAGCACGCAAAGCCGAGTACAACGGCGAAACCCACAGCCGACACAGCCGGTATCGTTGCGCCCATCACCAACGCAATCACAAGATTGGTGGTGCCCGCCACCAGCCCCTTGACCATGGCGATGAAGGATGCGTCGTTCAGCGCTACTTTGCGTGTGAAATTGTTGTCGAGTCCCCAGCCGAGGCAGGCCCCCACGACGGCCAACGCTGACAGCCAGTTGCCTCCGACGGTTTCTCCCCAACCGAGCACGATGCCACCCGCGACGATACAGACCAGACCGAGCGCCACCCGTCTGTCCACGTTCTCCTTGAAAACGACCCACGCAATCACGGCGGTGAGAACGGCTTCAGCGTTGAGCAGTAGCGAAGCGCCCGAGCCTGTCATGCCCTGCAAACCAAATACCAGTAGCACCGGCGCGACGATACCGCCCAACAGCACAGCGAGCAGCATCCAGCGCCAATCGGTACGACTCAGTGTCGGCGTCTTTGACCGCATCACCCTACGCGCGAGGTAGAGGCCGATACCTGAGCCCAGATACAGAAGCGCCGCCAACAACCACGGTTCGATCTGCGCAAGTAGCAGTTTGGCCAAAGGGGTGCTGGCCCCAAACAGCGCCGCAGCGAGTAGTGCGCTGGCAACGCCGACTTGTCCGGTTCGATAGTCCCTCATAGCTCAATGCTCCGCGTGGCAGGCACACGCCTCGCCGTGTGCCGCTGATACCAATTCGTGCAGGATGCCGCATTCCTTTGTCGAATGCGGCTCGTTGCATTGGCGACGCAATGCTGTCAGTTGTTTCTCCAGCGCTCGCATGCTTTTCAAGCGCGCCTTGACGCGACCGAGTTGCTCGTCGACCAGGCCGTTAATGTCACCACAATCCGAAGCTGGCCGATCCACGAAATTGAGCAATCGCGTGATGTCTGCCAGCGGCATGTCGAGCGCCCGACAGTGGCGAATGAACGCCAAGCGCTCAAGATGCGGCTTGCCGTAGCTGCGATAGCCATTGGCCTCACGCGCCGGTGGCAGCAGCAGGCCTGACTTCTCGTAGTAGCGCACGGTTTCTACGTCCACGCCTGTCGATTCTGCAAGTTCACCGATGCGCATGGCTGCCTTTTTGCGGGGGATGGTTCGATCATCGAATTTTACGCTTGACTCTGTAGCGACTACAGGGTTTCTAATTCACGCATTCTGTTGCCATATCGGCGCACCATGACGTCCGCCAAGATTCCTGAAACCCACGCGAGCTGTGCAAGCTCTGCCTGTTGCGATGTACCTTCGCCGGTTGCGCTGGCGAATCCCTCACCAGTCATTGCGTCGAGCGGTAGCACTGTATGGCGAATTTCTACGATGGATTGCGCGTCCGAGGAAGGCGAGATTCGGCGCGCGTTGGAGCCGATTGCAGGTATTCGTTCTTTATCGTTTCAGCTTCGTGCGCGAACTCTTGCGATTGACGCGGACGACGCAGCTTTGCAACCCGCGCTAGCAGCAATTCGTAAGGCAGGCTTCTCTCCGCAGCCTGTCGCCGACAAGACTCGCCAAACCAACCCGGAGAACGCGGACAGCGACCAGTCGCATGCCGAAAACGATCATCACGACCATGACCACAGCGGTGAATCAAGAGATGGCTGGTCAGAAGTAACACGCTACGTCGCGGCACTCGCCTTTGCCGTCGCAGCGGAAGCGCTGTCGTTCTTTGCGCCCGATGCCATGCCGTGGAAGATCGCGGGTATGGTGCTCGCCGCCGTCGCTATTGGTCTTGCCGGACTATCCACCTACAGCAAAGGCTTTGGCGCGCTTCGTCACGGACGCTTGAACATCAACGCCTTGATGACAGTCGCCGTCACCGGTGCTTTCCTGATTGGTCAATGGCCAGAGGCTGCGATGGTGATGGCGTTGTACGCGATAGCCGAACTGATTGAAGCCAGATCAGTAGATCGCGCGCGCAACGCCATAAAGAACCTC
>CAYMSY010000500.1:0-2697 GCA_964393195.1 uncultured Alcaligenaceae bacterium
TGGCCAATTCGCGCCATTTCACGGTTTCGGTCGCGAGAAATTCGGCGAACTGATGCGGCGTCATGGTGCGCGGCTCGGCGCCTTGCGCGAGCAGGCGCTCACGAATCTCGGGAACCGCCAGCGCCTTGCCAAACTCGGTATTAAGTCGGGCCACAACGTCGGGCGGCGTATTGCCTGCGGCAAGCAGCCCCTGCCAGGAGCCGGTGACGAAGCCCGGATAACCTGATTCGGCAACGGTCGGCACGTCGGGCAGGGTCGGCCAGCGCTTGTCGCTCGACACGGCGAGCACACGGAGCTGGTTGTTCTTGACCATCGGCAGCGTGGCGAGCATGCCGTTGAACATCACGTGCGCATGCCCGGCGACGACATCGGTCAGCGCCTGTGCGCCGCCCTTGTACGGCACAAACACCCATTCCACGCCGGCCCGTGCCGCGAACAGCGCCCCGGCCAGATGCGGCGCGCTGCCGGCACCGACGGTCGCAGCGCTGAAACCACCGGCCTTTGCTTTCGACGCCGTGACCAGCTCGGCAAGCGTCTTCGCGGCAACGGACGGATTAACGACCGCCAAATGCGGTGAATAGGCAATCATGGTGACCGGTGAAAAATCTTTTGCCGCGTCAAACGGCAGCCTGGCGCCGAGCGCCGGCGCGCTGGTCAGGCCCCCGACATCGGTCAGCAACAGCGTCAGTCCGTCGGGCGCAGATTTGGCAACGAGATCGCTGCCCAGTACGCCGTTGGCGCCCGGTTTGTTGTCGACAACGACGGTCGCGCCGAGCGCCTCACCGACCCTGTTCGACAGCGCCCGCGCGAGGATGTCGGAGGTTCCGCCCGGCGCGTAGGGCACGATGATGCGGATGGTCTTGCCGCTGAAGTTTTGCGCGGCAGCGGCTACGGAGATGAGCGTCAGCAGCGCGGTGACCGCAAGCGAGACGAGGAAAGTAAATCGACGCATGGTTCCTCCTTTGAACGATCACGATGTTACACGTCATACGACCCGATACATCGATTGGCTTGGCGGCATTTCTGCATCATTCATTTGTTTTGTTCGCCGGATTGAGGATAAGAGCGTCAAAAACCGACGACCAGTTTGGTTTTGCTGTCGGTTGCGGTGAACTTGATTTCCAGCACCTCGCGCGAGCCATCGTACTCAATGGGCACCGTCATTTTCAGCCAATGGCCGATCCCGCGTTCCAGCGGATCAACACCAGGTTGCGGCGAGATCGCATTGAACATTCGTTGATTCGGGAACAATGCGGATACGTCGGGGTGGAAAGAAAAGTAGTCGTCCTGATCAGGCGAGAAACACAGTTGAGGCAATACTGTGCCTTTGCTCCCGTCACTCTTCGATGCGCGCACAACCAATGCCTTCCCGCCACGGTATTGCGTACCGAACGAAACACGCAACGGCACGTCCGGCGCGTGCATGCTGGAGCTTAAACGTGCCTGATCAAAACGAAAGCAGACGTCACCGGCAACTTTGCTGCGAATCGTCCCGTAAAGCGATGAATCAGCCGCCGACACTTTCAGGACAAATGCCTGGTGCTCATACTGAACGCGCGGAAACGGTGACTCCACGTTTGGGCCCACCGGAAGCCTTGTAATGGCGTCCGGCGTCGCACTCATCACGCGACCACCACTGGCAAGCGTCGCGATTTGCGTATCAATGGCGAAATACGTTGTCACGCCGGCGCAACCGGATTGCGTCGCCGCCATTGCCAGCGACAACAATGCCAGCGCGCCAAAGCGACGTACTGCCGGCGGCATGAAATACAAATCAGAAGGCACGACTGCGACGTTACCAGCGATGCATTTCGCTGGCAATCGCGCGGCCTCCCCTCAAATTACGCCGCCTTCTTGACCAGACCTTCCGCCTGGAACGCTTCCTGTACGGCCGGGCGGGCGCGCATGCGATCCATGAATGCACCGAGGTTTTTGAACGCCGAGAGATCGAGGCCTACCGCGCCGGCCCAGTTGGTCACCGTAAACAGATAGGCATCAGGAATCGAGAACTGGTCACCCATCAGGTAGTTTTTGCCCGCGAGCTGCGCGTCAACGTATTCGTATTTTTTTCTGAGGTTTTCGCGTGCGATGGTCTTGAATTCATCCGGTGTCGTCGGACGGAACAACGGCGAATAGGTCTTGTGGATTTCGCTGGTGATGAAGTTCAGCCATTCCTGCGCACGATAGCGCGCAAAAGTACCGTTGGCCGGCGCCAGCTTTTTGTCCGGCACCTGATCGGCGATGTATTGCACGATGGCCGGGCCTTCGGTCAGGCGCTCGCCGTTGTCAAGCTCCAGCAGCGGCACTGAGCCCTTCGGATTGATCGTGTAGTAGTCAGTACCGTCGTCGAGCGCATGCGTCTTGGTGCTCGCGCGGACCAGCGTGAACGGCAGGCCGGATTCACGCAGAACGATGTGGGGGGAAAGGGAACAGGCGCCGTTGCTGTAGTAGAGCTTCACAAGATCCTCCAGTGGAAATTCATTCGCGGCCGCACCAGGTCGTCCCGGTGCGGTCAGTCTGGAGTATTTTGTGGCAATCGCGCCGCGTTCAAGCCATGTTCAAGCCGATATTGCGGAATGCCTGCAATGCGCCGTGATCATGCAGGCGATTGCCGCGCTCAGGCAGCGCTGTTTTGCATCGGCTTCGATTCAAGCATGTACTGCACGGCCTCGGCGGGCTGCTTCGGTTCGCCCTCCT
>CAYMSY010000501.1:0-2695 GCA_964393195.1 uncultured Alcaligenaceae bacterium
ACGACCACGCTGTACACCGCGCTCGAGGAACTCAATCAGCCGGACGTAAAAATCCTGACGGTCGAGGACCCGGTCGAATACCAGATGGCCGGCATCAACCAGATCCAGGTCAAACCGCAAATCGATCTGACCTTTGCCAATGCGCTGCGTTCCATCGTGCGGCAGGACCCGGACATCATCATGATCGGTGAAATCCGCGATCTTGAGACTGCCGAAATTGCTGTACAGGCGGCGCTGACGGGCCACCTCGTGCTGTCGACATTGCATACCAATGACGCACCGGCGACCGTGAGTCGCCTGCTCGACATGGGGGTGGACGACTACTTGCTGACCAGCACGCTCGTAGGCGTGCTCGCGCAGCGCCTCGTGCGCACGCTGTGCACGCATTGCCGCGAACCGCACACAATGGAGGCCGATGTTGCGCGCGAGATCGGACTGAGTCGCGTGAGCGCGGACGAGCGTCCGGTCATTTACAAGGCCGTGGGCTGTTCGCATTGCGGCAATACCGGCTTCACCGGCCGCATGTGTATCGCCGAAATGATGCCGCTGACCGAACCGATCCGTCGCCTTGTCATGCAGAAGGCCAACGCCAGCGAGCTGCGCCGTGCCGCGTTGTCCGAAGGCATGTTGCCGATGTACGACGATGGCATGAGGAAGGTCGTGGCCGGCCTGACCACGGTGGAAGAAGTGCTTCGCGCGACGCGCGAAGGTTAGGGAAGCTGAACCTTGGCTCTTTACGCATTCGACGCCGTACGTTCCTCGGGCGAGGCGGTTTCGGCACAACTGGAAGCGGTCAGCGAAGCCGATGCGGTTGAGCGCATCCGCGAGCAGGGGCTCATCCTGCTGCGCATCCAGACGGCCGCTTCGGCGGTCGTCGCTTCGCATCAGGCGAAATCCGGCACGCTCGCACGGCTGTTCGCGCCACGCAAGATCAAGCGTGACCAGATCGTCAGTTTTACCCGCGATCTGGCCAACCTGATTTCGGCGGGATTGCCGCTGGATCGTGCGTTTGAGCTGCTGGTCGGGCTCGCCGAAACCGGGCCGCTGGCCACCTTGCTGCAGGACTTGCGTGACCGCGTGCGCGGTGGCAAGGCGCTGTCGCAGGCGCTGGCCGAGCATCCGAAACATTTCGACCGCCTGTTCGTGAACATGGTCCGCGCAGGCGAGGCGAGCGGCACGCTCGGCCCGGTGCTGGAGCGCATTTCCGAATTTCAGGAACGTAGCGCTGAGCTGCGTTCCAGCGTGCAGTCGGCGCTGATGTACCCGATCGTGCTGGTTGCGGTGGCCGTGGTTGCGGTGCTGACGATGATTTTCTTCGTCGTGCCGAAGTTCGAGACCACGTTCCGCCAGTTCGGCAAGGCGCTGCCGCCTGCGACCGAAAACCTGCTGGCGCTATCACACTGGCTGCGCGACGACGGCTGGATGCTGATCATCGGCGTCGCCGCGTTGTTCATTCTTGTACGTGGCCGGCTGCGCACGCCGCAAGGGCAACTCAACTGGCATCGCCGCAAGCTCACGCTGCCGGTGCTCGGCGACCTGTTCAGCAAGATCGAAGTGGCGCGACTCGCACGTACGCTCGGCACGCTGCTCGGCAACGGCGTGAGCCTGCTGCCGGCGCTGACCATCGTGAAAGATACGGTCGACAACCGTGCGCTGGCGACCTCGCTCGACGGCGTGCTGGTGCGGCTCAAGGCGGGGCAGGGCTTCGCGCGGCCACTCATGGAAACCGGGCTTTACCCGAAACTGGCGGTGCACATGGTCGCCGTGGGTGAAGAAACCGGGCGGCTGGATGCCATGCTGCTCAAGGTGGCCGACGTCTACGACCAGGAGGTCAACACCGCGCTCAAGCGGGCGCTGGGCTTGCTGGAGCCGATTTTGATCCTCACGCTCGCTGTCGTCGTCGGCGGCATCATCTACTCGCTGATGAGCGCCTTGCTGGGGCTCACGGAATTTAACGTCTAGGCGCTGGTCATATGTGCAGTCAGGCGACATTTTGGACTATCAGCTTTTTTCTGGAATGCCCATTCAGTATGGGCTCAGACTTGTTTTTTGCAAAAAGTCGACTATTGGGTTAATCAGGTTCCAAGCCCATTAAAATATGGAACTTACTAAAAAGCTATTCACTGGTTGGTCATGATGAACGTCCCAAAAACTGCCTCACCGACGATCAGCGCCAACCCCGGAGAAACGACCATGAAATACTACAAATCCCAACAGCGCGGCTTCACCCTGATGGAACTGCTCGCCGTGATCGTCATCATCGGCGTGCTGGCGGCCACGATTGGCAGTCGCTTCCTCGGACAAACCGAGAGCGCGAAGGCGGGTGCAGCGCGTACCGAGATGGGGCAGATGGTGCAATCGCTGGATCTGTTCAAGCTGGAAGTCGGTCGCTATCCGAACGCACAGGAAGGCCTCGAAGCGCTGATCAAGAATCCTGGCAACGCCCAGAACTGGAACGGCCCCTACCTGCGCAAGGACAACATCAAGGACCCGTGGGGCAACGATTACAAGTACACGACGCCCGGCCCGAACAACACGCCGTTTGAGCTGAAGTCCCTCGGCGCCGACGGCAAGGATGGCGGCGAAGGCCCCAACGCCGACATCACCAAGAGCTAGCCCGACATCTTCTTCGCTGCAAGCGCAGGCACGATGATGGCGCGATCCGCAGTTCGTCCTTTTTGCCGGTTGCCTGCGT
>CAYMSY010000502.1:0-2694 GCA_964393195.1 uncultured Alcaligenaceae bacterium
TTTCGCGCAGCGGCGCTCCGGCGCAGGCCGCCAGCAGCAGCGAGGCAGCGATCAGCCAGAGCAGATGGATGGATGCCCATGCAACGGGCTGCGCCGTTATGTCATAGAGGAGCTGCATCGACGCCATAAGTTGTTGAGGGAAAGTTTGGCATTTGCGTATTGTGTTTTACAACATGACAGTAGAGTGTCGTATCAAGAGCGCCCCTTGTGCCCGCCCCGAAGCGCGGAGTGTTGTGCGGTCGTAGATGCGTCTCCGGCACACAATTGGCAGCGCGAAGGCGCTGCGTCCGTGTGACGTTGACGCATCCCGCACAACGCGAGCACTGGAGGAAAAGGCGGGCACCAGGGGCTAGCCTTTTGGGTACTTTTGGGCAATGCCAAAAGTACCTCGCCGCAGGCGAAACAGCGCGGTGGCAAACAAAAAGCCCCGTTCGACCAAACCCAACGACCAAGCTCAGGGCGAACGGGAAGATGCAATCACCTTGGTTGGTATCAACTTGAGGTGCGGTGGGACCGCACCCTACGGTTCACGACCCGGACGCGCTGCGCTTCTCCGGGCTACGGAAGAAGGCCGCTCGTCAGCCCGGGGCGAAACCCGGGTCGCGCGCCCAGACGAAACGGGCAGCTAGAACGCCCCTAGTTTCTCGGCGGCGGCGATGCGCCGCTTCTTGCCGTCTTCGCTGATCGGTTTTACCCAGATCACGAAGAGGTAGGGTTCGGCGACTTTCTCGAAACCTACGCGGCGGTCGACGGCTTCGGCCTGTTTGTCGCCGATGTAGCCCCAGATCGCGGCGCCGTCAGTGAGGGCGGCGTGGGCGTGGCGCATCATCATTTCGGCGATGCCGCCGCGGTCGCGCAGCCATGCGCGTTGCAGCGGCGACAACGCGCGGTAGACGCGATCATCAATGCAGAGTCCGCCGCAGAGATAGTCGCCCTGCCATGCGGTGTAGTGCACATAGCCCGCGCATTCCTTGCCGGCCATGGCGACGAAGTGGCGCGGGAATTGCGGAATTTCCTGCCCGAATTTGCGGCGGAAGAGGTGGGCGGCGATGGCCGGATCGTCGATTTCGACCACGCGGATGGTTTCGTCGAGCGACGGCCGGTCGCGCATCGCGTTGCGTGCCTGTTCGACTGCGCGCGCCTCCGCCGTGGCTGCGGGCGTCGGCGCGTCGCGGCTTGACACCGGGTTGCCCGGTCGCGCGCCACGCTGTTTCCACCAGTCAGTCAGCCGTTGCAGCATCAATCAACTTTTCTCTGAAAGCCGTTGTGAATGCGGCATAGATGATGAAAAGCCGACTTATCGACTTCAGGCGAAAACAAGCGCTGAGCCCTTTGTGAACGTCATTTCAGTAACAAGCTGTTACTCCACGCGCAGCCAGACCTGGGTGCGCCCGAAGATCGGATTGCCGAAATAGCCGCGCACGTCCATCTTCTTGTTGTCGGCGCTCGGCGTGAGGCGGACGCGGTAGACCTTGCCGTTGGCGGCGTCGAGAATGTCGCCGCCTTCCCAGTGCGTTTCGCCCTTTTTCACATTGCGGATGATGGTGAGACCGACCACCGGTTTGCCCTTGCGGTCATCGGTGCATTCGTCGCACTTTGAGTCCTGTTTCGCCGGATCGAGCAGTTTTTCGATCTTGCCGGTGAAGACGCCGTTGGCTTCGGTGATGCGGATGATCGCTTTTTCCTTGCCGGTAGCGTCGTCAATCGACTTCCAGACGCCGGCGGGCGTTTCCGCGAAAACGGCGGTGGCCGCGAGCGAGCAGAACAGCGCGAACAGTTGTTTCATGTAATTCTCCTTGAATGCCGTGATGACCGTCGGGACGGCCTAGCCGCCGATGAAGTCGCGCTTGCCGAGCGGCACACCGGCGTGGCGCAGCAGGTTATACGCCGTGGTCGCGTGAAAGTAGAAGTTCGGCATCGCGAAGCCGCTCAGATAGGGCAAACCCACAAACTCGGCGGGAACCCCGGCGATGGTGATGTTGATGATTCGCTTTTCGCTGCCTTCAAATTGTTCTGGTTTGAGCGTGGCGAGAAAATCGCGCGTTTTCTGAATCCGGGCCTTGAGTTCGGCGAAGGTTTTCTCGGTGTCTTCGTACTTCGGTACTTCAACACCCGCGAGTCGCGCGCAGGCGCCTTTCGCGAAATCGGCGGCAATATAGATTTGTCGCGTAAACGGGAACATGTCGGGGTAAATCCGCATGCTGGTGAACACCGTGTCGTCTATCTTTCGCTCTGCAGCATGGGCCGCGCCCTTGTCCAGGATGTTCATGAGATTGCCGAGGTAGCGATCAAACACCGGGACCGACAGGGCGTACATCGAAATATTCACAACAAATCCTTTGCGCAACGAGAGAGAAACAGCGCGGCAGTCGGACGGAGGCACCGCGCGCGAGCGAAAACGATTGTAGGCGCATCGCAGGCCGATGCAATCGATTCCGCCGGCGAATCGGCGCAGAGTTATCTGAGGGGGAAGAGACATGGAACGACGCGATTTTTTGTCCGGTGGCATGGGCGCTGCCGGCACACTGGCAGGTATGGCCGGACTGATGGCGAACACTGCCAATGCACAGAATTTGCCGGCCGTGAACTGGCGCCTGACGTCAAGCTTTCCAAAATCACTTGACACGATTTACGGCGGTGCTGAACAGTTCGCACGCATCATCGACGCAGTGACCGGCGGCAAGTTCAAGATTT
>CAYMSY010000503.1:0-2687 GCA_964393195.1 uncultured Alcaligenaceae bacterium
TGTTCCTGCACTTTCTTGAGCGCCTGGCCGTCGATCAGCGGGCCCTGTGTCACGCCATCTTCAAAGCCCTGACCCACTTTCATCTGCTTCACCTTTTCGGTGAGCTTCGCGGCGAAGGCGTCGTAAACGCTGTCCTGCACATAGATGCGGTTGGCACAGACGCAAGTCTGGCCGGTGTTGCGGTACTTTGACGCCATCGCGCCTTCGACCGCGGCGTCGATGTCGGCGTCGTCGAACACGATGAAACTAGCGTTGCCGCCCAATTCAAGGCCCATCTTTTTCACGGTGTCCGCGCTCTGGCGCATCAGGATGCGACCGACCTCGGTGGAGCCGGTGAAGGTCACCTTCTTCACGATCGGTGACGCACAGAGCACTTTGCCAACTTCCGGTGCCCGCTCGGCGGGACAGGTGACGATGTTGAACACGCCTTTCGGCATGCCGGCCTGTTCAGCCAGCGCCACCAGCGCCAGCGCGCAGTAGGGCGTCTGTTCGGCAGGCTTGACCACGAAGGTGCAGCCCACCGCCAGCCCCGGCGCGCACTTGCGCGTGATCATCGCAATTGGAAAGTTCCACGGCGTGATGGCGGCGCAGACGCCAATCGGCTGCTTGATCACGACGAAGCGGCGATCCGGCGCCTGGGTCGGGATCACGTCGCCGTAGGCACGCTTGCCTTCCTCGGCAAACCATTCCACGAAGCTCGCGCCATAGCTCACCTCGCCCTTGGCTTCGGCGAACGGTTTGCCCTGCTCGAGCACCATCAGCTGCGCGAGATCATCGGCGTTGGCCATGATCAGGTCGAACCACTTGCGCAAAATCGCGCCGCGCGCCTTCGCGCTCATCTTGCGCCACGCCGGCAGCGCCGCGTTGGCGGCGTCGATCGCGCGCTGCGTCTCGGCGGCACCCATGTCCGGCACCTGGCCGATGATTTCACCGGTTGCCGGGTTGTCGACGCCGAAGGTTTTGGCGGAGTCCGCATCGACCCATTCGCCGTTGATGAAGCCTTGCTGACGGAAAAGGAAGGGTTCTTTGAGTTTCATGGAAAGCCTTGTGCGGGAAGCGCGCAGTCTGTCGGGCCGGGGCCGATGGCGCGCGAAAAGTGAGTCAAAGAATTATGCGCGTGAGGCAGGTTTCAGAACCGTCAGCCATGCTTCAGAGCGGTACTTTTCGCCTATAAACTTTCGCCAGAAAGCCTTTACACACAGGGCATGAATGCCATAAATGGCGTAAGTCGACTTATGCCGCTTTCAAGTTTTATGCCGTACGTGAAAAGGTTTTTGATAAAAAGCTGAAGCGATCTATTTCACGTCAGACGTCCCCATCGCACGCAGCGCCAGCTGCCGTGTGAGCACCGTCGCGGCCGGTAATTGCATCGGCAATCCATCAAACACACCGTCAATCAGCAGATTACTCAATCCATGCGCCAGGCTCCAGCCCACGAGCGCCAGTTCCGAGCCACCCACCGGGTCATGCGCACAGGCCGCTGCGTGCAACTGGCCGAAGCCACGCTCCGCCGCGACCTGCAGCGCCGGATACTCGCGTTTGCGCGCCAGCAACGGCCCGAACATCAGGCGAAACTGCGCTGGCTGCGCGCGCGCGCAATTGACATAGGCCTCGCAGATTTGCAGCAGCCGTTCGCGCGTATCGTTCAGCTGCAACGGCTGCGCCATCGCATCGGCCAGCCGGTTGAATCCACGTTCTGCCACAGCCGCCAGCAAGTCGTCGAGACTCGCAAAGTGGTGATACGGCGCAGCATGCGACACGCCCGCTTCCTTGGCCACATCGCGCAGCGTGATGTTTGAGGCGCCCTGCCGCGCGAGCACCGTGTCGGCGGCTTCCAGCAATGATTCGCGCAGGTTGCCGTGGTGGTACGGCTTCGGTTCAGGCTCCGGTTTCGCGGCGTTTTTTCGTGCGGGCGCTGCGTCCGTTTTGGGCGTTTTCAGTGATTTGGCAGTCGTTCGGGATGACGCAGCGGTGGATTTTCGGGTTTTCATGCCCGTAATCTTGACACGAGAAGGATTGTGATGGAAGAATGCGCTAAATCTTTCGCTTGTAAAGATTGTTCACAATAATCCGGAAAGGTTCGCCCCATGCTCGCGTCCAAGCTCATCGCCATCAGCGCCGTCATCGTCCTGCTGTTCGGCAGCATGCATCTGCTGTTCACTTACAACGGCACGAAAATGCATCCACGCGACCCGGCGGTGACCGCTGCCATGCAAGCGACTTCGCCCATCATCACAAGCGAAACTACGATATGGCGCGCCGGAATAGGCTTCCATGCCACGCACAGCATGGGGCTCATGCTGTTCGGCCTGATCTACGGCTATCTCGCGCTGGCGCAACCGACGCTGTTGTGGCAATCCGGCTTCCTGCTCGCGCTCGGCTTGATCACGCTCGTCGCCTACGTTGTGCTGGCAAAACTCTACTTTTTCAGCATTCCGTTTCGTGGCGTCACGTTCGCAACCGCACTCTATGTCGCGGGGCTCGCCGTGCATTTCACAAAGAACTGATCCGAATCCAACTGCCAATCAGCCGTTCGCGCGGAGCATCGCGAAGGGTTTGACGCCCGAGCAAAGGCCACACCCATGTATCACTTCATCGTCAAGCAGAAACTGCGTCGGGCGTTTACCAATATCAACGCCGGCCGTTACGAGTGCATCGTGCCGCAATTCGCAGCAAAACATCGTCAC
>CAYMSY010000504.1:0-2686 GCA_964393195.1 uncultured Alcaligenaceae bacterium
CCCCCGATAGCCGGCAACCGAGGAGACGATGCTGACGTGACCGTTACCCTGTTTCAAAAAGTATTGTGCGAGCAACGCACTGGCGTTCATCGCACCATAGACATTGGTCTGCATCATGTCGCGAATGGCTTCGTCATTGAGGTCCCAGGCACGCATGGCGCGGTAGGTGCCCGCCATGATGATGCCAAGATCGAGTCCGCCCCAGCTGTGATGGATACTGTCGAGCGCAGCACGCATCGACGTGTTGTCCGCAATATCGAGCGGCAGGCGGAGTGCGTTGACCTGTGCTCCGAACGCCTCCTGCAAGGTTTCCGCGCGACGCGCCGAAACCGCCACTCGCGCGCCCTTGGCGAGCAGCGCGTCCGCAAGCGCCTTGCCGATGCCGGTGGAGGCGCCGATGATCCAGACGCGCTGCTTTGACCAGTCGCGGATCGGCGGGTTGAGCGTTGCCATGGCTACTGTTTGTAGAAAGTGATGAGCACTTCGCCGAGCTTAAACCCGAACTTCGAGAACACGGCTCGGTTCATCATGACCTTGTCGTCGAGCTGCCACATCCAGTCATCGAAATCAACGTTGTAGACCTTGTCGTCGACCGGCAGCGCAAGCACGTATTTCCAGTTGAGCGCGTTACCCGCAGCGGCGCCGGCGGCTTCGCCCACGACGTCAGCGGCGGTGCCGACGTAGCGATCGCCCTGTTTCTTGATCGTCCACACGCGGCGCTCTTTCTTGCCATCGGCATAGGTGAAATCTTCGTCAAGCGTACCGGTGTCACCGACCCAGGTGCAGGTCATGTTGACGGTCATGCGGCGGATAACCTTGCCGGAACGATCCTGCACGACACCATGTGCGACAACGCGGCCATTGAAATACTGCTGCAGGTCGAATCTGGGCTTTTCCTGCGCGTAGTCGGAGAGCTGGACCGAGCTACAGCCCGCGAGCATTACTGCGAGCAACGCCAGAAAAAAATAACGGACGGGCCAGAGGCTTCGTTTCATGATGAATCTCTTTGTTTTCAAAATCGACGGTGAATTTTCCAGAGCAATGCGAGCGCGCAGAGCTTGAGTACGCAAGGCAGTACGGTGTAGGCCAGCGTCAACGCCATCACGTTCGACGCGGGTTCGCCGGCGCGATAGCCAAACGCACTGACGATTGGCAGCGCCAACCCGGCCGCCAGTGCGAGATTGGCCTTGGTTGCGAAGGTCCAGATGCCGAAGTAGCCGCCGGTCTGGTCGCGTGCATTCTGTTTTTCGATGGCGTCAGCCAGCAATGCCGGCGGCAACGCGAGATCCGCGCCGAGCGCGACGCCACTGGCAATGCAAACCACCAGAAATGCGATGCGATCACCGGCACCAAAGCTGGCGGCCCAGCAAAAGGCGGCCACGGCCAGCGCCATGCCGACGCCCCATGCGGCAATCTTGCCGAGACGCGCCGCGAGCGAAACCCACAGCGGCATCGCGAGTGCGCCCGCGAGGAAATAGCTAACCAGAAAGACGGGTTCCCAGTCCTTTGCCCGCAAAACATCATCGACAAAAAACAGCAGTAACGTGGCGGGAATGGCGGAAGCGATGCCGTTCAACGCAAACACGGCAAGCAGCGCGAGAAAACGCCGATCCCGGAGCACGCCGAGCAATGGTTGCGAGTGGGCAGCCGCAGCCTTCGCTTCGCGCAAGCGCCACAGGGCGTAGAGCGCCAGTAGCAAGGTGACGGCAAACACCCAGGAAAAGCGGGCGAGCCCCGACGCTGTACTCATAGCGTCAATCGCCAGCACGGTCGGCAGCGCTGCGGCCACGAGTACGCCGAGCAGGCCAACCGCTTCGCGCGTAGCAGTGAGTTTGGTACGCGCAGTTGCGTCGGGCGGCAACTCGGCACCCCAGGCGCTGTAGGCGATGGTGGCAAGGCTGAAGCCGAAATATACGAAGACCAGCGAGGCGGTAAGCCACACCCACAGCGGAACCGGCGAGGCAGCAGGGTTGAGCAGCGAAAGCATGCCTACGACCAGCGCAACCGCTGCGATCAACACGCCGGCAAACCGCGACGGAAGACGATCCGACCAGCGACCCAACAGCGGATCAATAAACGCATCTCCGAAACGCAGGATGAGCAGCAACCCGCCAAGCGCGCCCAGCGAGAGGCCCAGCTCCGCGTAGAGTTTCGGAACATGAACGTAGATTGGCAATGCCGCCATTGCGAGCGGTGCGGCAAACAGGCTGTAGCGAACAAGCTCGCGCCGACGGACAGGCTGCACGAGCTGGTTGCCGTCGTTCACTCCGATTTGCCGAGCAGCTGGTTGCGCATGCGCGGCTGTGACGATTTTTCACTGAGCCAGATACCAAAGAACGCGTCTGTGAAATCAGGATCAACTATCTCGCCGCGAAATGTGCCGTTATAGAAAAACTTCGCTGTACGCGCCGCAGTGGCGACACCGGTCAAGCGGTCACCTTCCCTGACATCGGCGAACACGCGCTGCATTTCGGTAATCCACTTGCGGTAAACACTGTCATGGCCCACCCCCTGATCGCGCATCTCGTCAATGCTGCGCTCAGCCAACTGCTTCGCGGTGAAGTCGCGCAAGTAGTGGATATCGAGTACAAATGGCTTGCGATGATCAAACGATGCGCCACCAGGTGTCCATAGATAGGCGTTGTAAATACGGAAACCAAAAATGCGCAACAGGCCGCCGCCAATA
>CAYMSY010000505.1:0-2680 GCA_964393195.1 uncultured Alcaligenaceae bacterium
CCGTGACCATCAACGCAGCCGACGACAAACCGCTGCTGTGGGCGCTGCGCGAAGATGCCAATCTCGTGGGAACCAAGTTCGGCTGCGGCATTGCGGCCTGTGGCGCGTGTACGGTTCTGGTTGATGGACAGCCCACGCGCTCCTGCGTGATGCCAATTTCAGCGGTTGTCGGCAAGCAGATTACGACCATCGAAGCCATTTCGGAAAAAGGCCCGAGCGCCGTGCAAAAAGCATGGATCGAGCATCAGGTGCCGCAGTGTGGCTATTGCCAGTCCGGCTTCATCATGGCGACCACGGCGCTGCTCGAAAAAACGCCCGAACCGACCGATGCCGACATCGATGCGGCGATCACCAATCTCTGTCGCTGCGGGACCTATCCCGAGATGCGTGCAGCAATCAAGAAGGCAGCGCAAATCAAGAAAGCGGGAGCTTGATCATGGCTGAGACAAGCGCAGTTCCCGCAAAGAAGATGTCGAAAACCCGCCGCACCTTCCTGATCGGGACGACCGTTGTCGGCGGTGCCTTGGTCATCGGCACCACACTCGCCTGGCGTCGCGTTGCGGGTGCACAATCATTCAAACCGCCGGTCAAGGCGGGCGAAACCGCGTTCAATGCGTGGCTCAAGATCCTGCCCGATAGCACGATCATCGTGCAGGTGCCGCGTCAGGAAATGGGGCAGGGCATCTACACCATGCTCGCGATGCTGGTCGCGGAGGAACTCGACGCCGACTGGAGCAAAGTGCGCGTCGAGCAAGCGCAAATCAGCCCGGTCTACGCCAACACCACGGCGCTCGGCGACAGCGCGCCCGCGCCAATGCAGGCTGCAATGATCGCCACTGCGCGCGTGCTCGGCGTGCAGATGACCGGCGGCTCCACGTCTACGCGTGATGGCTGGGAGCCCATGCGCATGGCGGCGGCGAGTGCACGCAGCATGTTGCTCGCGGCTGCGGCGGCGAAGTGGAATGTGCCAGTCGTGGAATTAGCCGTCGACAAATCAGTCATCAAGCATGCCGGTTCTGGCAAAAGCATGCCGTTTGGCGAACTCGCACAAGCTGCAGCGGCGCTTTCACCTCCGTCGCAGGTGACGGTAAAGGCGCAGAAAGACTGGAAGATTCTCGGCACCAGTCCCGCACGTCTCGATGTCGTTGAAAAGTCCCTCGGCAAGGCGCAATTCGGCATCGACGCACGCCCCGAAGGCCTGCTCTACGCCACCGTCAAACACATCCCATTCGTCAGCGGCGTCTTGCAGGAGGTGCGCTGGAAGAACAGTACACCGCCAAAAGACGTGCTGCATCAGGTGCGTGGCGACAACTGGCTCGCGGTGATCTCGACGAGCTACTGGTCTGCGAAGAAAGCGCCGGAAGAGGCTGAGCTGATTGGCGGCGGCCCGACGGGAACCGTGCTTTCCAGCGACCAACTCGCGACGCGCTACAACGAAGTGCTTGACGGCAAGGACGGCGGCTTTTCACCTATTCGACGCACGTTTGGTGAGCACGGCAATGCCGAAAAAGTCATTGCTGCCGCGTCCGCGAAGCAACGTATTGAGGCCGCGTACAGCGTGCCGTTTCTCGCGCACGCGACGATGGAACCGCTCAATTGCACAGTCTGCATCACGGGCGAGGGCAAGGACCGCAAAGTGGACGTTTGGTGCGGCAATCAGGCTCCCACGGTCGTGCAATGGCTGGCCGCAGGTAACGTCGGCGTATCAGGCGATGCGGTCACGGTACACACTCCCTATCTTGGCGGTGGTTTCGGTCGTCGTTTCGACATTGAAGTGATCCGGCAGGCGCTCGCCTGCGCGAAGGTCACAAACGGAAAGCCAGTGCAACTCATCTGGTCGCGTGAAGAAGACATTCAGCACGACGCCTATCGGCCTGCAGTGTCCTGCCGGTTCACCGCTGCGCTTGACGACAAAAATGGCGTGAGCGCATGGCATCACCGCATGGTCGGACCAAGCGTCAGCAAGAGCGTGATCGGTCGCATGAACCCGCTGTTCGCGGGCGATTTTCCGCCGGACAAAACGAATGCTGAAGGTGCAGCAGAACTGCCGTACGCGTTCGCCAATTTCAAATGCGATCATGCGCAGATTGATTTGTCGGTACCGACCGGCTACTGGCGCAGCGTGGGCAATTCGTACACGGCGTTTTTTGTCGAAACCTTCGTTGACGAGTTGGCGGTTGCGCTAAAGAAAGACCCGTACCTGTTCCGGCTTGAGCTGTTGAAGGACCAGCCGCGTTTCGCCAAAGTGGTAGACGCCGCCGCGAGCGCCGCGCAATGGAGCGCACCGCTGCCAAAAGGCTGGGGTCGCGGCATCGCGCTTGCCGAATCATTCAAGAGCATTGTTTGTCAGGTCGTCGACGTCGAAGTCGTCGGCAAGGACATCAAGGTTCGCCGTGTCGTAACCGCCGTGGATTGCGGCACGGCATTGCATCCGGAAAACGTAAAAGCTCAAATTGCCAGCGCCGCGATCTACGGCCTGACCGCAGCGCTAAAAGGCAACATCACGCTGGTCCAGGGCGTTGTCCAGCAGAGCAACTTTGACAACTACGGCCTCATGAGCATGGCCGAATGCCCGCAGTTCGAGACGATGATCATCAACAGCGGTGCGGCGCTCGGCGGTATTGGTGAGGTCGGCGTGCCGCCTGTTGCACCGGCGTTGGGTAATGCGATTTTTGCTGCT
>CAYMSY010000506.1:0-2679 GCA_964393195.1 uncultured Alcaligenaceae bacterium
CCTGACGTCGGATGGCAGGAACTAGCTTTCACCATGCCGACGTCGTCAAACAAACGCTCTTCCGGAGACCGCAATGACCGAAGATCACGCCAATTCCACCCGCCGGACCCTTCTTCAGGCCGCTGCGGCGGCCGCGCTGGCACAAATCGCCTCGCAACCGGCCAGCGCACAGGCACCCGCCGCCACGTCGACGCCCGGCCCAGCACCCACTCCAGGCAAACCCGGCGATTTCGACTTCCTCACCGGCAACTGGAAGATCAAGAACCGGCAGAAAAAGGCGGGCGCGAAAGACTGGGAAGAATTTCCCGGCGAAGCCACGGTCTGGGGCATCCTCGGCGGCGTGTGCAGCATCGAAGAACTGCGCATCCCGGTAAAAAATTTCAGCGGCATGGGCCTGCGCGTACTCGACGTCGAAAAGCGCGTCTGGTCGGACTACTGGATGAACGCCAAGAGCGGTGTGCTCGGCAGCGAAGGCGTGCGCGGCAGCTTCGAGAAAGGCGCGGGCATCTTCATCTCCGAAGACACCGAAAACGGCAAACCAGTGCAATACCGCGGCCTGTGGGACGGCATCACCAAAACCTCCTGCCGCTGGAGCCAGTCCACCTCGCGCGACGGCGGCAAGACCTGGGAAGACAATTGGCTCATGGAATGGACGCGCGTTTAAGCGACGAGCCGCACGTGTCCCTCCAACTCTCCGTTCGTGGTGAGCCTGTCGAACCACGACCACTCTAGACGCAAGCATGTATTCGCCGGGTAGCCAATGACCACAAGCAGTGAGGAAAACATCTCCGACGGCGGCTGCGCGTGCGGTCACGTGCGCTACCGCATGCACGCCACGCCCCTGTTCGTGCACGCCTGCCACTGCACGCGTTGCCAGCGCGAAACCGGCGGCCCGTTCGCGCACCACGCGATGATCGAGTTCAGCGCATTCTCGGTGCTCGCTGGCGAGCCGGAATTCGTGCTCGTCCCGACCGACAGCGGCGGCAGACACTGGGTCGCGCGCTGTCCGGGTTGCCACACCGCGATGTGGAACGAGCACGGCACGCGCAAGCCCATCACGCGTTATGTCCGCGTCGGCACGCTCGACGAGCCCGGCGAATTCCCCCCGCTCGCGCACATCTACGTCTGCTCGAAACAACCCTGGCTCTCGTTCGCCGACGGCGCGCCGCAGTTTGCCGGGTACTACGACGCCGCGAAAATCTGGCCAAAGGCAAGCCTCGCGCGCTACGCCGCCGCGAGAGCAACACGCGCCGCCGAGCGCACGGCCGCAAATCCCGTCCGCCGGAAAGCCAGTTAAGCCCAAAAAAAGTGACCGCACGGGCTGTCAGTGCCTCTGAAACTGATACAGCTTTTCGATGAAACGCCCATTCAATATGGGCTAGCAGCCAATTTAGGCCAATTCTCGACTTATAGTTAAATGAAGCACTGAGCCTTTATTGAATGCGGCTATTGCAAAAAAGCCATAGGCGATTTTGCTCTCGGCAATCGTCCGCGCGGACGCCCCAACCCGCCCGACACGACGCAGCCGCCACGCTGCGACGTTACAGAACGATCTGAATGGCGCGCATCGCGATGTTGAACGCACGCCGCGCTGAACCGGGCGGCAGATAGGCCGGCGCTTTCTGCTCGGCCTTGCACGCTGCTGCCACCCCAAGGATGATCAGCGCCGTCCGTGCCTGCGACTCGGTCATCTTGTGGTTACCGGCGTAGGTTTTCACCATCAGATTGGCCCACTGTTCACCGGCCATGTCCTGCGCCTGGCCAACCGCACCCTGAACCTGTCCGATCTTGTCGCTGATCGCCCACTTGATCTCGTTGAACAGCCTGTCCACTTCGTGTGCCATACGCCGGTGCCTTCTTTGTTTTGCGAGGAATATCGGCACGCCGCAATCACCCAGCCATCTCTGCGTACCGATGGCAAATTGTCGGCAAGGCGGACCGGACGACTCAAGTAACAAGGCGTTACAGTCCATGTCGACCCCATCAACCTCCGCACCTCCGACGAAACGACACGTCGGCCAAAATATCAATGGCACCGTCAGCACATACGTTACGCTGCCAACCCGGAACACTTCATCTGCCCGCCCATGTGGAAACGCCGCATCATCATTGGTCTCCTCGCACTGACCGCTCTGGGCGGCTGCGCGGTGTTTCTCGCACAGCGATACGGCGACAAGCTCTCCATCGAACTGACCGAGCAGGAGCTGCAATCGCGGCTGGCCGCGCGCTTCCCGATCCAGAACTGCGCGCTCGTCATCGTCTGCCTCGACATCACCTCGCCGCAACTCAAACTGGTTGAAGATTCCGATCGCATCTCGCTTTCGGCTAATCTGTCAGCCACGGTAGTGCAACGTCGTTACGCCGGCACGCTCGCGTTTTCCGGCAAGGTTCGCTACGTGGCTCAAGAAGGCGAATTTTTCCTTGATGACATAGAAATTCATCGCTTCGAACTCGAAGGTGTACCGACCAACTACACGGAAATGTTGCGCAGTCGCGGCCCCGCAGTCCTGCGTGGCGTGCTCTCGACACGACCGATCTACACGCTCAAAGCCGACAACGCGCAACAGCGCCTCGCACGCCTGACCGTGCGCGACGTTCGCGTAGTCAACGGCAAGCTGCGCGTTTCGTTCGTCGGCCCGGCCCAGTAGCGCCCCCTCGAACCGCCCTCGTCTCCCGCAC
>CAYMSY010000507.1:0-2675 GCA_964393195.1 uncultured Alcaligenaceae bacterium
CGTCGGTCAGTGTTACCCGTCCTTCAATCTGCTCGTAGTCGAAGATGTAGGGTTTGCCGTCGTATTGTGCGAGGATTTGAACGGCGAATGAATGCGGCTCCTCGACCGTGCCTTTGCCTTTGAGGTAATCCCGCTCCGGCGCAAAGATGAATTCTTGCGGCTTGCGACCCAGCCGCTCGATGGTGGCAGTCACTTTGCTTAAGTTAGGCGCGATGGGCTTGCCGTCCTTGTAGCTATAGATACGAAACTCGGGTTCAACACCGGTTTCAAAAATCGTCATCTCAAGACCATAGCCCGCCTCCACGAACAATTTGCCTCCCTTGGGGCCTTTGGTGGGGGCGCCTTCCTTGCGCTCGTTGTCGCTGTGGCCTGCGTGATCCTTGTGATCACCCGCTTTGGCTTCGCTGTGGGCCGCAGCGCCGTGCCCGTGGCCGTCGTCGCCCTTTGGTTTCTCGGTTCGCAGCAAATACGCGCCTGCACCCACCCCAAGAGCCAGTATCACCAGAACCGAGATCAACTGTTTCTTGCCATGACTCATCATGGATTGCTTAAATTGCGTTGCCATCATCCATTCCTATTGCTTTTGCTCGATGGACGAATCGCCCAGCAAGCGTCCTATTTCGGTCGCAGCACGATGGGTGTCCGCCAACGCACGCAGATATTGCGTACGGGCCTGAATCAGCGTGCGCTGCGCATCCAGCGTTTCCAGAAAGCTGAATTTGCCTGCGTCAAACCCCTTGCCAGCGGCCTCGTAGGCGCTGAGGGCACCCGGCAGCACTTCGCTACGTAACGTGTCCACCTCAGTGCGCGCGATCAACAGGCGCTCCCGCGCTTGCAACACTTCGCTTTGCAGACGCAGGCGATTGGCAACGATCTCGTCACGCGCCTTGTCTTCACGCCGCAACGCCTCCAGCAGATTGCCCTGATTGCTATCAAAGAAAGGCAGCGGCACCGACACGCCAAACAGGATTTGATTAGTCGACTCCGGTGCGCGCTTGACGCCCAGACTGATCGTTGGGTCGGGCGTACGCTTGGTCTGTTCAACGCGGGTCAGCGCCACGCGCCGCTGTAGCTCAACCTCGGTTCGGCGAAGACTAGGCGAGGCCAGTACGCGCCGATCAAGCGCCGCAACGGAGGGCGCTTCCGGCAAATCAACGACCGCGCCGTCCACTCGCTCAAAGCGCGGCGTCGCGTTGCCCCACAACGAGGAAAGCTTTTGTCGTGAAACACGCAAATCGCCCTGCGCTTGCGATAGTTCGACTTTCACCTGCGCCTCGGCTACACGGGCCTTGGTTTCCTCGACGGGGGAGATTTTTCCGGCGATCACGCGTTTGCCGGTGATGTCGGTGACGCGTTGTGTGAGCGAGAGCGTTTCTTGCGCCAGACGAATGCGTTCCTGAGCAGAAAGCACATCAAAGAACGCGCCAATCACTGCGGCGCGCACTTCGCCTTGCCGCTGCGTTAACTCGGCAGCCGCGAGTTCACGACCGCGTTGCGAGGCATCAATGCGTGCTTGCCGCTTGCCGCCAATTTCGATGGGCAGGTTGATCTGCAAGGCGCTGGTACGGGTGGCGCTGCGCGTGTCTTCCTGCATGAAAGAAAGCTCAGGATTCGGACGCGCCTGACCTTGAATCAATGCACCTTCTGTTGCAGCATACTCGCGGCGCGCGAGTGCTATGTCTGGATTGTTCACCAGTGCGAGCCGGATCGCAGCAGCTAACGTGAGTGCGGCTGCGGGCTCTATAGCCGGAGCGTAGGCAGCGGCATTGCTGGAACCAAAGTTGGGTAACTCCGACTGTGCGGAGGCACCCCCTGAAACGATTGAAAAGACCGCGATAATGAGCGGCAATAATCCCGAATGAAACGCAGCATTGCGCATCGAATTCTCCTGATTGTTGAAACAAAAAAGGACGAACTCGGCGAGGCGTTAGCTACACGGAAATCTTAAAGACAGATGAGTAGTACAACTCGCCGAATCAGGCGAGCTGCGACCACTTCGGACGTTCGGGGCGCAGGGCCGTGACGCGGTTACGATGATCCGCGCTGGACGGTGACAGTGCCACCGTCGTGGACATGATCGGGAGCGCCTCGATGCGTGATCCAAACAGGGCGAGCGAATGGAAGAAGTGGCACGTACCGCATTCGCCATGGCAACGCGGCGATGCGTCGTCGTTGTCGTCAGCGTCTACTGCCGCTACATTCTGATCAGCGACAGCGGCGTGCGATTGCTCGGAATGCCCGTTCCCCGCGTGCTCGAATGCATCTACCGCACCGGCCAGTGCAAACTGGAGCGGTAGTACGCAAAGCAAGAGCAGAAGGACGAATCGACGCATGGTAGAGCTTAGTTTACCGATTTCTGCGAAAGTTCCGACGTTTGCAACAGTCGTAGCCCGTTGAACACCACAAGCAGGCTCGCGCCCATGTCAGCAAAGACTGCCATCCACATCGTTGCATTGCCAAACAGCGCGAGTCCCATGAACACGACTTTGATGCCGAGCGCAAGGGTGATGTTTTGCCACAAAATCGCATGGGTTCGCTTCGACAGGCGAATGGTTTCAGGAATACGGCGCAGATCGTCGTTCATCACAGCGATGTCAGCCGCCTCCATCGCGGTGTCGGTGCCGGCACCACCCATCGCGAAACCAATGTCGGCCTTCGCCAGCGCCGGTGCGTCG
>CAYMSY010000508.1:0-421 GCA_964393195.1 uncultured Alcaligenaceae bacterium
GCGTGGTCTGATGGTCAGCTTCGGTAATTCATCGGGACCGGTTACTGGCGTCGACCTCGGCATTCTGGCCGCGAAAGGTTCGCTCTATGTCACCCGGCAAACACTCATGGCCTACACCAACAGCCGCGCCACGACAGAGGAGATGGCAAACAACGTCTTCAACCTCATGAAGGACGGCAAACTCAACCTCGCTGCGCGGCAGACTTACTCGCTCGCCGATGCCGCCCAAGCGCATCGCGATCTGGAGGCGCGGAAGACCGTGGGTGGGGTTATTTTGGTGCCGTAGAGAAAGTTATCGTCCATGAACGGTCGCTTGTTCTGTCCGTACTGTGGCGACGCGCTAACGAGTGACGGCGACGAGGGATGTTGCAAGCGCGGCGCCATGTCGCTTTCCAAGTCGATGGAACGTAGCTTGATTGAT
>CAYMSY010000508.1:517-2673 GCA_964393195.1 uncultured Alcaligenaceae bacterium
AATGAATTCCTGTATCAACTAGTAGAGTTTCATCCACATCGACCATCGTGGCTATCTCGGATTTTCGCAAAGTAACAAGCGTGTAGGCTGGGTTGAAAACCCAGCTTTTGCTTTGTGCGGCCAGCGCTGGGTTTCGTGCCTCAACCCAGCCTACTTGGTTGAGACCTCCGCCTTACATCCTCGCATCTTTGCGCTTGACCCCGCGTGCCGCACGTAACCTCGATGCAGCGAAGCGGAATCGAGGTTCATAGGGACCGACGTTCCTCGATTCCACTGCGTTCCATCGAGGCTACAGTTTGGCAAGTTCTGCGATGACGTCTCCCGCCACAGCTCGCTTGACGTTGCGTGCCACCAAAGTATCCGCTGCCGCACCATGCAGCGCCACCCCGATCCGCGCGGCGTCACTGGCCACATAGCCCTGCGCCAGCAACGCCCCGATCATGCCTGCCAGTACGTCACCGGTGCCTGCAGTGGCGAGGAGAGAGTTGCCCGTCGCGTTGATCGTGGTGGTCTTGCCGTCGTCGACTACGGTGCCCGCACCTTTCAAAACAGCGATGCAGTTGTAGCCTTTCGCGAGGTCACGTGCGGCACGCAGGCGATCCGACTGCACGCTTGAAGTGCTGGTGCCCAAAAGCCGCGCGGCTTCGGCGGGATGTGGCGTGATGATGGTTGGTGCCTTGCGGCGTTGAACCAGAGCGGCCAGGTCGGCGGATTGCGCGATCAGGTTTAGCGCGTCGGCGTCAATCACCATCGGCAGCGCGCGTTTCAGCTGTGCTTTGAGCATGCGTACGGCTGCGCCGCTCGTGCCCATGCCGCAACCGACCACTAATGCGGTGCAATCATCGCTTGCCAGCTCGCTTGCGCTGCGCATCATGACTTCCGGCATCAGTGGATCGACCTGTGGATGCGGATCGGCGAGCCAGGCCACTTTCACTTTGCCCGCACCCATGCGCATGGCCGCACGACTCGCGAGCAGGACGGCACCGAGCATGCCGTTGGCGCCGCCAACGATGGTGAGCGTACCGTGCGTGCCCTTGTGGGCGTTCGCGCGAGCGGGCCGCATGCAGGCGCGGGCTGCGTCGATGCCAAACGCTGAAACGCTGCTAGTCTCATTTTCAAGTTCGAGACCAAGTGTCGCAAGGTGCAGTTCGCCTACGTAGTCGAGCGCGGCCCCTGTCATAAGGCCCGGCTTCCCGGCAATGAAGGTCAGCGTGTGATCGGCCTCAACGGCGACGTCACCCACGAGAGCACCGGTGTCAGCGTCGATGCCGCTGGGCACGTCAAGCGCCAACACTTTTGCACTGGCGGTGCGTGCCTGCGCGATCACCCGCGCTGCATCGCTGTAGCCCTTATCCAGTGGTCGTTTCAGGCCGATGCCGAAGAGTCCATCGACTATCCATTCCGCGTCAATTGTTGCTGGAAGGGAGGTCACGATGTTGACGCCCGCGTCGGCCGCACGCCGGTACGCGTCAAGCGCATCGCGTGGCAGTTTCTCGCTGTCCGCGAGCAGGACGAGCAACGGGGCGTAGCCCGCTGCCTTTAGTTCAGCCGCACACGCCAATGCGTCGCCGCCATTGTTTCCGGGACCAGCAAAGAGGATTACGCCTGAATTGCGGTTTGATCGGGCCCGCAGAAAGTCAGCCGCCGCCTTACCCGCACGACGCATAAGGTCAAGATTTGCGTAACGCTGCTCAATGCTGCGCGTCTGCTCGGCGGTCAAAAGCGCCGTATGGCTCGGATAGAACGACTGGATGGTTGAACTCACGGGCGGAGCCCTAAAATCACGAGGATTACAAAGGATACAACCACGATGTCTACGAAAGCCGACGCTGCGAAAAAAGCCGCAGCCAAAGAAGCCGAATCCTGGGGCCCCGAACCAACGGACGCGCCGATCCCGGTCACGATCCTCACCGGATTTCTGGGCGCTGGCAAGACCACGCTGCTCAACCGCATCCTGAAAGAGCCGCACGGGGAAAAGATCGCGGTCATCGAGAATGAGTTTGGCGAAGAAGGCGTCGACAACGAAATCCTCGCCGACACCAAAGAGCAGATCGTTGAGATGAACAACGGCTGCATCTGTTGCACCGTGCGCGGCGATCTCATCCGCATCCTCAACAATCTTTACAAGCGACGCGCAAAAGGCGAACTGAAATTTG
>CAYMSY010000509.1:0-2670 GCA_964393195.1 uncultured Alcaligenaceae bacterium
CCATAACGTACCGACGATGATTGGTGTAGATCTCGGTGGTCGCCGCATCATTAAAAAAAAACTCGTCCCCGACTACATGGTGATGGGCGAGCGTGGCATGGCGGACATGGCCGAAATGGAGATGCCCCTGCCCGACAACACGATACCGATGATGACCGGGCAGGGGCCGTTCGGCGGCGTCGAAATGGGCGGCATGTTCAGCGTGCTCAAAGTTCGCCGCGACCAGAAGCGCGGCGAATACAGCGACTCCGGCTGGTACAAGCACCCGCCGGGCACGACGGCCTTTGAGTGGACCGGCAGCCTGCCGAATCCCGCACGCTTTGTGTCCGAAGGCGGACAGTCGATGCCGCGCATGAAGACGCCTTCGGCACCGACTGAAGTCAAGGTGCGTAAACCCAATGGCCACGGTAATCACTGATTCCGTCGCTCAACCTGATGAATGATTCACGATGAAAGTACACACAAGGATATTGGGCGCAACATTCCTTGCTCTGTCGGTAGCCACTTTCGCTTATGCCCACGGTGACGAGCATAAGGATATGAAAGCGAATAGTCCGGTCAAGAAGGAACAGAAAGAATGGGGCATCGCCGGAGACGCCAAAGCGGTGAAGCGCGTAGTCGTGGTTGCCATGAGTGACAACATGCGCTTCGCGCCTGACAGGATTGAGGTAAAGCAGGGCGAGACGATCAAATTGGTCATCAAGAACGAGGGTAAGCAATTGCACGAACTGGTCATCGGCACCCGAAAGGTTCTGGACGAACACGCAGCGCTTATGGCGAAGTTCCCGAACATGGAACATGACGAACCGTACATGGCGCATGTACCGCCCGGCAAAACCGGCGAGGTCATCTGGAACTTTAACCAGGCCGGCGAGTTCGAGTTTGCCTGCCTCATCGCAGGACACTACCAGGCCGGAATGCTCGGCAAGATCAATGTTTTGAAGGGAGATCGAGATGCGAAAAAGTAACGAAGTCCAGTTTCATCGTCGTCGGAACCTGCTGAAGCGTCTCGGGCTGGCAATGGGCGGTGGGTTGCTGTTGCCGGTCCCGCTCGCCGTGCAGGCTGCCACGCCGCTGCCACTCGTAGAAGTTTGGAAGGATCCGTCCTGCGGATGCTGCCATGACTGGATCAATCACTTGCGCGCGAATGGGTTTCGCGTGCAGTCCTATGACACGGGCAACACCGCAAAGCGGGCGGAGCTGGGCATCTCAGCCAAACTCGGCTCGTGTCACACGGCAAAGGTGGGTGGCTATGCGCTCGAAGGGCACGTGCCCGCACGCGAGATTCACCGTCTGCTCAAGGAAAAACCCGTCGCCGTCGGACTCGCGGTTCCCGGAATGCCCATCGGGTCGCCGGGTATGGACGGCGCGGCATACGGCCACAGAACGGATGCCTACAACGTATTGCTGATACACCGCGACAGCACGACCAGCGTGTTCCAGTCGTACTGATTTTTGAATTGCACATAAGGCTGATAAACATGACATCAAAAAAGACTCTCTCGCTGACTTGCGCCATCGCCCTTGCCGCTGGTCTCGCCGCTACCACGTATGGTCAGGATCAAAAGAACAATGCCGCACCTGCAGCGACAAAGGCGACGCCGGCGCAGGCTGCCGATATGACGAACGGCGAGGTGCGCAAGGTCGACAAGGATGCGAAAAAAATCACGATCAGGCATGAGGCCATCAAGAATCTTGACATGCCCGGCATGACGATGGTGTTTCAAGTCAGGGACGCATCGATGCTCGACAGACTTCAGAGTGGAGACAAAGTGAAATTTGCCGTCATTCAAGAAGGCGGTGCGTATGTGGTGACTGACATACAGGTGGCCAAGTAAGCTCACCTGTACAGGCCGGATTCCGCTGCGGGTGAACGGGAAATCGTCACTCCAGCGGGAGGTGGAGCGACAGTACCGTGCGAGCTCAGGCTACCGATTTCTGCGGCGCTTGCCAGTCCATAGCAGCCACAGCACCGTTGTCGCCAGCGCGAGGTAGTTGAGCGCCATGAACCATGGCGTATTCCACGCGAGTCCGTCGAATCCACGTTCAGTAATCGGGTAGAGTACCGGCACGGGATAGAAAACAGCCGAATGCGTGAACACATCAATCACGATGTGCGACCACCATCCGAGCAGCGGTATCCATAGCGAGCGCATCGTCACCCAAAACACGGCAGCAACAGTACCTGCGACGACTGCGCTGTGCATGATGCAATGCAGATGGTGTGACGCGAGATTCACGAGTGGCGGCAGTGTCGGCTCCCGACCTGGTACGGCGAAGGCATACGCTTTCAGGGTCGCCAATGTGCCATCGCCGACCAGCCACCATGCGATTATTGGCAGCAGGTGCATGACGTCGGGCAATGCGGCCAGCCCGACAGTAATCACCGCCGTACGCGGCGTGACTTTCCAGCGGCGCCTTGCCAGTGTTACGCCAGCACCCGCCCACAACACATGCGCGAAGATGTCCACTGCGCTTCAGGCCGGGCTGCGTTCTATTTCGCGGCGACCGCGTGCGGCAGGCGCAGTGCGTTCTTCGCGGCCGATGTGATGAGTAGGCATGCCAGCAGCCTTTGGGATTCGTGATGCTCCGGCCATTCGCCGGAATTTTCATTGGTGCAATTGAACATGATCGCATGGCAGTACCAGCGATCGCAATAGCGCGGAACCG
>CAYMSY010000510.1:0-2665 GCA_964393195.1 uncultured Alcaligenaceae bacterium
TTCCGGCAATGCGTCGAGCCAGGTCACGTTGTGGCCTTGCAGCAAGGCCTGCTGGCGGTCGCGCAGATCGGCGCTGACTTCGAGAATCGAGTAGTTCACCGCAGCCGCCGACGCTTGCAGGAAATCACGCGCCAGTTTGCCGGTGCCGGCGCCGAGTTCGAGCACTGAAGTTATCCCCAAGGGCGCAAATGCATCGGCGAGTGCTGCGCCGAAAAGCGGCGACAGCTCGGGCGCCGTGACAAAGTCGCCACCAACGCCAAGCTTCGCCGCGCCCGCCGTGTAATAGCCAAGGCCCGGTGCGTAAAGAGCCGCCCGCATAAAATCGGCAAAGGCAATCGAGCCGCGCTCCTGTCCGTCGACAACGAGTTTCTGCGGCGATGCGTCGATCAATGAGCGCAGGCGAGCAGCAACACGCGCACCATGCGCAGCGGCCTCGGCACCCGGCGCGGGCAGGCTGGATTCAGCGTGGGGCATAACAGAGGCCATCGTGACAGAGCAAACGGAACCGGTAGTTTTGGTGACAGGCGGGGCGAAACGCGTCGGCGCCGCCATTGTGAAACGCCTGCACCGCGAGGGCTGGCGCGTGGCGATTCATTATCGCGCATCGGCGGTGGAGGCTGATGCGCTGGCCGCGTCGCTGAACACCGTGCGCGCCGGTTCGGCAATCACCCTGCAGGCGGATCTGCTCGATGTCGCCGCGCTGACGCCTTTGATTGAGCGCTGTGTTTCGGCCTGCGGACGACTGGATGCACTGATCAACAATGCGTCAACTTTTTATGCGACAAAAGTGGGTGAAATCAGCCCACACAATTGGGCGGAACTGATGGGCAGCAATCTGCAAGCACCGCTGTTCCTGTCACAGGCCGCAGCGCCTCATTTGCGTAAAACCGGCGGCTGCATCGTGAATATCACCGACATCCACGCCGAGCGTCCGATGGCGGGCTATGTTGTCTACAACGTGGCCAAGGCGGGGTTGCGCGGGCTCACGCGGGCGCTCGCACGCGACCTCGCGCCCGACGTGCGCGTGAACGCGGTGGCGCCGGGCCCGATCGAGTGGCCCGACGACGGGCAGATTTCCGCAAGCGAACGGGCGCGCATCCTGGAGCATGTGCCGCTCCGGCGTGAGGGCGGTGCGGAGCAGATCGCGGAAGCCGTGAAATATCTCGTCTGCGATGCCAATTTCGTGACGGGCCAGACCATCAACGTGGATGGTGGCCGCAGCATCGCCATCTAGGGCACGTTACACGCCTCGGGCGCTGGATTGCCGTCAGTTCTGGACGACGTAGTCCGCGCTGACCGGGCGCCACATATGCAGCTTGTCGAGATACATGTGCGCCGCCTTGACCGCGCGCGTCTCGCGACCAAAGCTCTGGAAACCGGCCTTTGAATAAACGCGGACGGCCGGCAGGTTGTCCGCCGTGACCGTCAGGTTGATGATTTCCATGCCGTTCATCTTGCGCGCCTCGGACAACGCCTCGTCGAGCAGACGGCGGCCGATGCCCTGCCCTGCGAAATCCTTCATCACGTACATCGCCGTGAGCTGGACCTTGTGCCGCTCGCGCATGCGCTGATAGGCCTCCAGCCGCACCGTACCGATCAGGGCATCGCCGACGTCGAACGCACCGAGCGTGACCGTGGTCGGATCCGCCAGACGCTTGCTCCACCATTCGATCGGCTTGCCGGCGCGCTCTTCAAAGGTGGACGTAAACGCCGTATCGTGCTCGGTATAGGCGCGCAGCATCAGCGAGCGATAGACGCCGCCGTCGGTGGGCTCCAGACGTTTGATCGAGATACCTGCACTCATAGCCTTCTCCGTGTTGTCTGCGGTTGGCGGGCCGCGACGGCCCTATTCCCCGGCCAACGGCGCCGGATGATGCGCGAGCTGCTCGGCCTTTTCGATCTCGCGTTCGCGAGCACCGCGGCCCTCCCGCGCCAGCAGAGTGTAAGCGGTAGGCACCACAAACAGCGTGAGAATGGTGCCCAGCATCATGCCGCCGACAATCACCCAGCCGATCACCTGGCGGCTTTCGGCACCGGCGCCAACGGCGCGCGCCAGCGGCACGGCGCCGAGCACCATCGCACCCGTGGTCATGAGAATCGGACGCAGGCGCAATTCCGCCGCCTCGACCACAGCCTCGCGGATGCTGCGGCCCTGATCACGCAGCTGGTTGGAAAACTCCACCAGCAGGATGCCGTGCTTGGTAATGAGCCCGACCAGCGTAATGAGCCCGATCTGGCTGTAAATGTTGAGCGTGTTGCCCGTCATCTGCAGCGCCAGCAGCGCGCCCGCCATCGACAGCGGTACGGTGAGCATGATGATGAAGGGATCGACAAAGCTCTCGAACTGCGCGGACAGAACGAGGTAAATGAAGCCAAGCGCCAGCAGGAACACGAAATAGATGTCGCTCGATGAGTCGCGGAACTCGCGCGCCTGGCCTGAGAGGTCCGTCTGCACGGTCGATGGCAGCACCCGTTTGGCTGCCTCGTTCATGTAGGCAAGCGCCTCGCCCTGAGTAAATCCGGGGGCGAGGTTGGCGTTGACCGTTGCCGCACGTACGCGCTGGAAGTGCGCGATGCCGCGCGGGCTCACGCCCTCACGCACGGTCACCAGATTCGACAGCGGCACCATGTCGCCGTTGCGGTTGCGCACGTTGATCTCGCTGAT
>CAYMSY010000511.1:0-2652 GCA_964393195.1 uncultured Alcaligenaceae bacterium
CTAAAAATCCTGCTGTCAGAACGCTAGCAAACGCACCAAAACGGCGCCTCAAACACTCAACGCATCCCCGGAAATTTGCCCTTCATGCCTGGCAAACCACCGAGGCCGCGCATCAGCTTGCCCATGCCGCCCTGCGAAAACTTCTTCATCATGGTCTGCGTCTGCTCGAACTGATTGAGCAGACGATTGACCTCCTGCACCTGCACGCCCGCGCCCATCGCGATGCGGCGCTTGCGCGTGGCCTTGATGAGGTCGGGTTTGCGCCGTTCGAGCGGCGTCATCGAATTGATGATGCCTTCCATGCGCGCGACCTGTTTCTCGTCCACACCGCCGGACTTGGCGGCCGCTTGCTGCAACTCGTGCGGCATCTTGTCGAGCAGGCCCTGCATCCCGCCCATCTTCCTCATCTGGCCGATCTGCTGCTTGAAATCTTCCAGATCAAAGCCCTTGCCGCTCTTGACCTTGGCCGCGAGCTTTTGCGCCTGCTCCATGTCGACGGCCTTGGCCGTGGCCTCGACCAGCGACAGCACATCGCCCATGCCGAGGATGCGGCCCGCCATCTGCTCGGCGCGGAAAGTTTCCAGCCCGTCAAGTTTTTCACTGACACCGGCAAATTTGATCGGCACGCCGGTGATTTCGCGCACCGACAGCGCCGCGCCACCGCGCGAATCGCCGTCGAGCTTGGTGAGCACGACGCCGGTCAGTTTCAGCCGTTCGTTGAACGCTTTCGCCGTGTTGACCGCATCTTGACCGAGCATGGCGTCGACCACAAACAGCGTCTCGGCCGGCTTGATCGCGGCGCTGATCGCAGCGGCCTCGGCCATCATGGCCTCGTCCACGGCCAGACGACCGGCGGTATCGACGATGACCACGTCGAAATAACGCGACCGCGCCCAGTCCACGGCGTGTTTGGCGATATCGACGGGACTGGTCGCGTCGGCCGCTTCCGGCGCATAAAACTCAACTTCGACCTGCGAAGCCAGCGTTTTCAGCTGCTCCGTCGCCGCCGGACGGTACACGTCGCACGGCACCAGCAAAACCTTCTTTTTCTGCTCGGTACGCAGTTTGAGCGCGAGCTTGCCTGCGGTCGTGGTCTTACCCGCGCCCTGCAAGCCAGCCAGCATCACCACGGCGGGCGGTGTTACAGCCAGATTCAGGCCCGCATTCGCCGAATCCATGAGCGCGATCAACTCGCGATGCACCACGCCCACAAAGGCCTGGCCCGGCGTCAGCGAGGTCGCGACCTCAGCGCCCAAAGCCGCCGTTTTCACGCGCTCGATGAAAGCCTTGACGACCGGCAACGCAACGTCGGCTTCAATCAGCGCGAGGCGAACTTCGCGCAGGGCGTCCTGCAGATTTGCCTCGGTCAGGCGGGCATCGCCGCGAACAGTTTTTACGAGTCGCGCAAAGCGTTCGGTGAGTTGGTTTGCCATGAATTCAGAAAGAGCTGCACTTCCACAATTTTAGGCGGTCAGATGGAGTATCCTGTTTTGCGACATGGCAGACGCAAAACCGCTAATTTCTCTTTACAACCAAGTGCTTACGCGGCAAACTGCCCAACTTACCTGAAATATTTCGAAGCAAGTGGCTACCTCGTCCGCCTCCGTTTTGTTGTCCGGCCTCGGTCGGGCACTCGTCCAGCACGAACTCCTGCGTCAGGCGGAAGCCGAACAGACGCAGACGCAGGCGAACGCGTCCTCGATGAGTTTTGTCGAGCAGTTGATTACGTCCAAGCGGATTACGTCGGGAAAACTCGCGGAATTTGCGTCGCAGACATTTGGCGTGCCGCTGTTTGATCTCAGCGCGTTTGACACCACACAGATCAATCAGGAGTGGATTGATGTCAAGCTCATCACGGCGCGCCGCGCACTGCCGCTGCACAAGCGCGGTAACCGCCTGTTTGTCGCGCTGTCGGACCCTACCAATCTGCAGGCGCTCGAAGAGTTCCGGTTCAAGACCAGTCTGATCGCCGAGCCGATCGTAGTCGAAGATGAAAAACTGGCCAAGGCGATCGCGGCCGTTGCAGAACGTAACGATCGAACGCTGTCATCGCTTGATGTAGGTGACGACATTGACCTTGATCTCAAGGTTGATGAAGGGCAAGCCGCAGATGACGATACCGGTGAGGTGGATGACGCACCGGTCGTCCGTTACATCCAGAAAATCCTGATTGACGCGATTAATGCCAGCGTCTCCGATATTCACTTCGAGCCTTACGAAAAGTTCTACCGCATCAGATATCGTCTCGACGGTGTGCTGGTGGAGGTAGCAAAACCGCCGCTCGTGATCAAGGACAAGATCGCATCGCGCATCAAGGTCATCTCGAAGCTCGACATTTCGGAAAAGCGCGTGCCGCAGGACGGCCGCATGAAGCTGCAGCTGACCAAGAACCGCTCAATCGATTTTCGCGTTTCGACACTGCCGACGTTATACGGCGAAAAGATCGTGATGCGTATTCTCGATTCGTCGAACGCGATGCTTGGCATCGACGCGCTGGGGTATGACCCCGACCAGAAGGAAGCGCTGATGGCGGCGATTGGGCGGCCATACGGCATGATCCTCGTTACCGGTCCGACCGGCTCCGGCAAGACGATTTCGCTCTACACCTGCCTCGGCTTGCTCAACAAGCCCGGTATCAATATTTCGACGGCG
>CAYMSY010000512.1:0-2651 GCA_964393195.1 uncultured Alcaligenaceae bacterium
GTCCTGACCACAAAACTCATATCCATCGGTCTGAGTTACCTGAGCAACACAGGCGTTGTTGACCTTGCACAGCCACTGCTCGACCGGCTCGCGGAGGTCACGGGTGAACTGGTCCGACTGAGCGTAATTGACGGCGACCACTTGACCTGGGTCGCTCGTGCGCAGGGTGCTCGTAGCGGATTGCGCTACGACTCTGACGATGGTCGCGTCGCAAAATTGAGTTGCTCTTCATCCGGACAAGCGTGGTTGTCGACGCTGACTGACGACGAGGCAATGCAGCGCGTAGCGACGCAGGGTCTCGGCAAACCGGCAGATTTTGGCCCGAACGCGCCCGCGACCTTGCCAGCATTTATGAAATGCGTTCGTGCGGCACGCATACGCGGCTACAGTGTCACGGAGGAAACGTACACAGCAGGACTCAATGCAATGGCTGCGCCAGTTCGCCTGAAAGGACAGCCGGCTATCGGTGTGATCAGTGTCGCCGGCCCTACCGTTCGCCTCACGGAGGAACGCATGCATTCACTTGCACCGGAACTGCTCGCCACGGCGGCACAACTGGCCGCCACGAGTGGTGCCTCGCTGTTCTTCAGCCGCGCATCCAGAACGCAATCGCGCTAGGAAAGCGTTCTGATGGCGGACCAAACTCAAGAAATACCCACGTCTTGCGATCTGCTGGTGATCGGGTCAGGCGCTGGCGGCCTGTCGGCAGCCGTAACTGCCGCCAAGCTTGGCCTGTCGGTATGCATCATTGAGAAGGAGTCCGTATTCGGCGGCACCACCGCGTGGTCCGGAGGCTGGATGTGGATACCGCGAAACCCGCTCGCTGTGGCTGCCGGTATTTGCGAAAACATGGAAGCGCCGCTTACTTATCTGCGTCACGAACTGGGTGAGCAATATGACGAGGCACGTGTTGGTGCTTTTCTGAGGCATGGGCCCGCGATGGTCTCGTTCTTTGAGCGCGGCACCTCAATGAAATTTATCGACGGCAATGTCATCCCGGACTTTCATGGCAATTCACCCGGGGCTGCGACTGGCGGACGCTCGGTGTGCGCGGCACCGTTTGATGGACGTGAACTCGGCAGCCGCATTCGCGACTTGCGTCCACCGCTGGATGTCGTTTCGCTTTGGGGTATGGGCATCGCGTCAGGTGCTGAACTGCGCCATTTCCTGAACGCCATGCGTTCGTGGAAGTCCTTTGCATACGTGGCTCGCCGTACCCTGATCCATCTCAAGGATCGCTTGCTATATGGACGCGGCATGCGACTCGTCAGCGGAAATGCACTCGTTGCACGACTCGCGAAATCAGCGTTTGATCTGGGCGCTACCTTGCATCTTTCCAGCCCGGCGCGTCGACTTGTTGTCCGCGATGGTGCCGTTTGCGGCGCCACAGTTGGCACGGCATCTGCGGACATCGAAATCACCGCGCGCAAAGGGGTCGTTCTCGCGTGCGGTGGATTCCCGTTTGATTCCTCGCGCAAGGCCGCCATGTTTCGGCATGCCCCGACCGGTGAGGAACACTGGTCGGCGGCGCCGTCTGCGAATACCGGTGACGGCCTGCGGCTCGGCGAATCCGCAGGCGCTGTCGTCACCAGCACGCTGGCTGCCGCCGGCGCCTGGGCACCGGTATCGCGTGTGCCTCGCGCAGATGGCAGTTTTGCTCATTTTCCGCATCTGATTGAACGCGGCAAACCCGGACTCATCGCGGTCACGCGAAACGGCAGACGCTTCACCAACGAGGCCGGCCCTTATCACGACTTCATGAACGACCTGTTCAAGACGATTTCAGCAGGCGAAACGGTTGCAGCGTGGCTCATTTGCGACCACCGTTTCATCCGCCGCTATGGCCTCGGAGCAGTCAAGCCCGCACCGATGCCGATGGGCGCCCTGTTACGCAACGGCTATCTCAAATGCGGCACGACGCTACAAGCATTGGCCTCAGAATGCGGCATAAACGGTGTGGCCCTCGAAACCACAGTCGCACGTTGGAATGACAGCGCGCGCAACGGCAATGATCCAGAGTTTGGTCGTGGCGAGACGCCCTACAACCGCATGCAGGGTGATGCCAGTCATCGTCCGAATCCCTGCGTTGCCCCCATCGAGCGCGGGCCGTTCTACGCCGTCAAGATCGTACCCGGCAGCCTCGGTACGTTTGCCGGTCTGCGCACCGACGAATCGGCGCGTGTACTCGATGCCAATGGGAAGCCAATCAGTGGCCTCTACGCTTGCGGCAACGATATGGCAAGCATCATGGGCGGCTACTACCCGAGCGGCGGCATCACGCTTGGCCCCGCGATGACGTTCGGCTACATCGCTGGCCATCATGCGAGCGACACGCCACCGCCGCCCCCGATTTGAATTCAAATCATCAGGAAACAAAAATGTTCTACGAACTCGCCACGCTCACGCTTCGCTTTGGCACGGCACCGAAAGCCGTTGAAGCGGTAAAGAATTACGTGACCGAACCCGATGCCAAAGGCAGCCTGCTCGGTTGCTGGGTCGCCGACATCGGCGATCTCAACAAACTGATTGTCCTGCGTGGTTTTGATCAGGAAGCGGACCTCAACGCGGAGCGTCGTCGCGGTCTGCTCCGCAGCCTCTCGCTCGGGCGCCCGGGTCCACTCGTGAGCTTCTCCACCCCACACTCCACCCCC
>CAYMSY010000513.1:0-2649 GCA_964393195.1 uncultured Alcaligenaceae bacterium
GCGATTTCGAACACTTTTCCGCGCTCGTCATGCACGCCCAGCAGTGAACCGGCGACGATCAGATGTCCGGTACTCGAAATCGGGAGAAATTCGGTCGCGCCTTCGACGATACCCATGATCGTCGCATCAAACAGATTCAATTCAGTTCCTTGTGCCTTGTATATATGGGCAGGCGCAAAAGCACGCCCGTCAGGCTGCCATTTTCAGTTCGCCGGGACGCAAAAGCTGACACCTTCGCCATCCCATCCCTGCGCGACAAATGCGTTGTAGGTCGCGACGCTGGTTGTAAACCGGTGATTGGGGTCGTCGGGGAAGCGTGCAGCCCCGCGGAACAAACGATAAACAGGCAGTTGCCCTGCGGCGCAGAATCCACCGGGTCCAGTGACCACGGGTAAGTAGGCGAAGGAGTCAATGCCTTCATTCTGGGCGAACCCCGGGGCTGTACTTTGAGTTGGATTCTGGTTGGCAAGCGCCACCAGATCACTGTCGAGCAAGGTGTAGAAATGGCTACCCCGCGCACCGTTGAGCGCAACACGGTCGAAGTAGAAGCGGGCAACACTGCGGGTACCCGCCTGTTGGGTCGCAAATACAAAAAAACTGGCACCGGTACGTTCCCAGCCGGCGGTCGCGTCCAGTGCCGCCTTGTCGCTGTCGCGCGAGGTGATGAAGTAGTAATTGAGCGGCGCATAGCGATATTCAATCATTTCCCGCTTGCCACCAGTGGCTGTCACGCCGGTGCCGCTGAGGGCGACGATCGTCGTGGCAGGACTGGCGTTGTGCTGAATGGTAAGTGAGCCATTGCGCAGGCCCGACGTGGTGGGTGTGAAGCGCACGGTCGCAGCACAGGATGCGCCGGGTGCGATGTTGACCAGTGCGCCACAGGTGGTCGATACCAGCGCGAAGTCTGCACCCGATACGATGGTACTGGTGATGGTGAGCGTTGCATTGCCAGTGTTGCTTAGCGTGATGCTCTGATTGCTACTCGTGGTGCCGACCGTTGTCGCCGCAAACGACAGTGCGGCAGCCGAGGCCGTCGCAGCGGGCGATGCACTTGCGGGCGCACCGTAGAGCGCGCGACATCCTGCGATGTCGTCCGGTTGCAGTGTCACGAAGCCGGTGTAGGAGGTGGACGGATCGGGTGAGGTGTTGGGGCCGGACATCACCGTGCCCTCCTGATTGGAGTGCTTGAGTCCGATCATGTGCCCGATTTCGTGGACCAGCGTGGCATCGAAATTGGGATTGAACTGATAGTTGATCACCATATCGCTTTCGTCAATGGTGAGGGTTGAATTGCTGAATCCGCTGGCTCCGGTATAGGTAACGCCGGTAGTGTTGCCGGTCAACGCGCCCCACGCGATGACGTTGAGGCCGTCACGGCTTCCGGCGGGGAGGCTGGGCGCGCTTGTGGTGGTTCCATCGTAGGTGAAGCGCACATTGCACACCGATGACCATTTCGCCATTGCGGCCTGAATCCGGGCCACTGCGCCATCCGCGCTGGCAGCCATTGAGGCGGGGCGATTGCTGTCGTTGTAACGCCAGTGCAGGGTATTGTTGGCCCAGCCATTCCAGCCAAAAGTCAGGTATTTCTGCTCGTCAGGAATTTGCCCGCTGACGACAATGATGAAGTCATTCACCTCTGCGACCGTGTCAGCGACCAGATTCGCGGCGCTATCGCCGCCGGTATCCGCTACCGGACGCGCATTCACCGGCGACATCAGCGGGCCTGACAGCAATGCCAGTAACGTGCAGGATAGAAGGAAACGGGGGAAATAAACAAATCGCATCGGCTGAATCAATCCGGTCAATCGGGTGATCGTCGTGCCCCCGTGCACGACCGGATCACCCCGTACTGCTACCCGGAAGCTTAGCCGAAGAGGCCGCCGCCCTTGCGTCCGCCGCCCAGCGCCCCCTGCAACACGCTACCGAGCACGTTCTGCATCATGTCGCTGGAGTGCTCCTGCGGCACCTGTCCGCCCGGGGTCATGCCATCAAGCACATGAGGCAGGACTTGAGCGAGCAGCCCGCCGAGCTGGTCCTGACCGACACCGCTTTTTGCGAGCAGATCGCCCAGGCTGCCGCCGTCGGCCTGTCCCGGTGCCGCGCCGCCGAGAACCTGTCCGAGCGGGCCGCCGACATCGCCTCCGCCCTGTTGTCGCTGGCCGGCGCCGCCCATCATGCCGCCGAGGACCTTCATGAGGTCACCGCCATCTACCGGCAGGTTCTGTCCTGTGCCCTGCCAGGAATCGGCGTGCTGGCCCAATCCGCCTTGCCGCAGCATGTCGAGCAGGCCGCCGACACCGCCGGCCTGCTGGATGAGGCCGCCAATGAGGCTGCCCATGACGTCCTGCTGACCGCCGCCGCTTTGATTGTTGAGTACCGCACCCAGTACACCGTCAAGCAAGCCCATGATTTTCTCCAGTCTGTGCGCGTGAACGCGAATGTAGATTGCAGCGACACAGTATCACAGGCCCGTGACCGGTGCCAGCGTGTGAAGTCTGATTTGGTATCGCGCTGCCACCCGGATTGGGCCGGGCGAGCGACGCTAACGGGCCGCCGTCTGCCTGGGTTGACCGGGTGGACAACCGCAGTCGCCAGCGTCGGCCGTTTCCCGCGCCGACAGCAGGTCGCAGAGGCGATCAAGGTGCGGGT
>CAYMSY010000514.1:0-663 GCA_964393195.1 uncultured Alcaligenaceae bacterium
GCGGGTCTATGTAGCAAGCACCACTGTGGTGTTTCCACATAAGACAGGAGTCGAGACATGAAAAAGTACGTGAAATCCGCCCTCATCGCTTCCACCATGATCGTTGCCGGCGCGGCGCTCGCGCACGACGGCCCGATGGGTGAAGGCATGGGCAAAGGGATGGGAATGGGCCCAGCAGGTCAGGGCATGATGGGCATGCACCGCCAGCCGGTCGACATCGCCAAAATCCTGAACCTGGACGCCACCCGCGCCGACAAGGTCAATGCCATCCTCGCCGACGAACGCAAGGAGCGTCAGGCGCTGTGGGAAACGCGCAAAAACGCAGCCCACGATGACGCCAGCAAGCAGGCATTCCGCGAAAAGATGATGGCGCTGCGTGAAGGCACGAAAACCAAGCTGCAGGGCGTACTCACCGCCGATGAACTGAAAACGCTGCGTGACAGCATGCACAAAGGCGACATGCATCGTGGCGGCATGCACAAGACCGGCATGCACGACGGACATGGCCCGCAAGGCGGCCCGGCAGCCAAGGACGCGCATCAGCACGGCTAGACGTTCGCCCGGTCGGCGATCACATCGCCGCCCTGAACCACGCCCCGCAGCCAACCGGCTCCGGGGCGTTTTTCATCGTGCGTTGCTTCCAGCGACGTTCACAAATGCTTA
>CAYMSY010000514.1:673-2649 GCA_964393195.1 uncultured Alcaligenaceae bacterium
GGCAGCGAAGGACGCGCATCAGCACGGCTAGACGCGCGCTGAGGTCGGCGATTGACATCACTGCCCTGAACCACGCCCCGCAGCCCAACGGCTCCGGGGCGTTTTTCATTGCCGTCGCGGACGCAACACTCACATTTGCTTACAAAGCAATGCCTGCTTTTACGGCACATGCCGCGTTTTCAGGACTCAAATAACGCACAAGGCACCACATAGCCAAACCCGCTCCGGTGCCAAGACGCAAACCCCGGAATAGAAAGAAAGACCGCATGAAACTGTTCAAGACCACCCTCGTCATCGCCTCGCTCGCCGCAGCGAGCGCCGCATTCGCGCAGCCCGCTGGCGGCATGATGCAGCATCAGCCGGGCGAGCGAATCGTCAAGATCCTCAACCTTGACGCCAGCCGCGCCGCACAGGTCACCACCATCATGACCGAAGCGCAGACGCAGCGCCACGCCGTGTTCGAATCGATGAAAGGCAAACGCGATGACCCCGCCGCACGCGAAGCCGCCCGTGCGCAGATGAAGGCCATCGGCGAAGGCACCAAAGCCAAACTGGCCACCGTGCTCAGCGCCGACGAAATGGCCAAACTGAAAGAAGCCCGCAAAGCCATGCGCCATCACGGCCATGGCCCGATGCGCGGTTAGACGAACCTCGTACGAGCGCCAACTCACGGCGCTGGAGGAAAAAGGGCGACTTCGGTCGCCTTTTTTTGTTTGCGGGCGCCCGGTCCGGAACCCATCGCCCGGAGCCGTGCGCTGCGGGTTGCGATGTTGCGACGCTCCTGCTCCGCGCGTGGCCGCCCGCGACGATCCCGCTTGTCGCCGTGGCAATCTTTCGCTTAGCATTCGGCCAGTATCAGAATAATTGGCGAGGGAAATCGATGAAACGCACACCACTGGCGGCGCTGCTGCTTGCAGCCGTGACCACGACAGGCCTCATGGCCGCGCCTTTCCAGAACGGCAGTTTCGAAACTGGAACCCTCGTCAACACCGCGACCTGGGACACACTGCCTGCGGGTTCGACCGCGATTACCGGCTGGACTGTCGTTGGTGACGGTATCGACTATATCGGCGCCGGTTGGGTCGCTGCCAACGGCTCGCGAGCGATCGACACGCTGTCCTGCGGCGTCAGCGGCGGTGTCAGCCAAACCTTCGACACCGTCCCCGGCTCCACGTACTGGGTGTCGTTCGCCCTCGCAGGCAATCCCGACGGCGGCGTGAAGACGGTCACCGCCACCGCCGGCCCGACCACGGCCAACTTCACGTTCAACACGGCAGGTGCGACCGCGACGGCCATGAACTGGTCAACGCGCAGCTTCGTCTTCACGGCCAACTCGACGGCGACGACGCTGACCCTGCGCGGCGGCATTTTGGGTGGCGGCAGCAGTTGCGCCGGCGCCGCGATTGACAACGTGGCAGTTAACCTGCTGTCTGCCAATGTGCCGGTCCCGGTCGAAGGTGGCGGCATCGCCGCAGTATTGCTGGCAATCGCCGGCGCCGCAGCGCTACGCCGCCGCAAACGCGCCTAAGCGTTTGGTCGCCGTCACGCGCCGGCGGCTATGGCAGACAGGCCACGCCGTGCGTTGATTCAATCCAGCTCAATATTTGCTGCGCATTGCGCACGTTCGGATGCGCAACATTGGTCGCGCCCGCAGTGAGCGCGTCACCCGTGAGCCCGAGCATCGCGCGGATGAGCAGCAGCCCGTCGGTTGTGGCGAGCGCCTGGCCGTCGCCATCGACATCGAGATCGAGGGAAGCGAGGTAGGTTTCGAGCGCTTGGCCGGTACGGGTTGGGTTCATGCCGAGCGCGCCGTTGGTGAGCGCATCGCCGCGCAGACCGAGGAGGTAGCGGGTTAGCAGGAGGGCGTCGCTAGCCGGGGCTGTAACCAGATTCGCATCAGCGTTCAGCGCACAGACCTGCGTGGGGTAGGGACCACCGTCGATGCGAACGACACAATGCCGCGCCGACAAGGAAAA
>CAYMSY010000515.1:0-2644 GCA_964393195.1 uncultured Alcaligenaceae bacterium
TTCCATCGCCGCGCCGATGGAAATCATCGAGGAGCGCACCGTCGGCCCAAGCCTTGGTGCCGAAAACATCGAACGCGGCTTCAACTCGGTGACCTGGGGCTTCGTTGCGCTGGCGGCCTTCATCTGCGTTTACTACGCAGTGATGGGCCTGATTTCCGCGCTCGCGCTGTCGGTCAACCTGCTGCTGCTGATCGCAATCCTCTCCATGTTGCAGGCAACGTTGACACTGCCGGGCATCGCCGCTATCGCGTTGACGCTTGGTATGGCCATTGACGCCAACGTGCTCACCAACGAGCGGATCCGCGAAGAACTTCGCCGTGGCCTCAAACCGCAGGAAGCCATTTCAGCGGGCTTTGAGCATGCGTGGGCGACCATTCTTGACTCGAATATCACCACGCTGATCGCCGGCCTTGCCCTGTTCATGTTCGGTTCCGGCCCGGTCAAGGGCTTCGCCGTGGTGCACTGCCTCGGCATCCTGACCTCGATGTTCTCTGCCGTGTTCTTCTCACGTGGAATTGTGAATATGGTTTATGGCACCAGGAAAAAGCTCGAAAAGATTTCCATTGGTACCGTATGGCGTCCGGGCGTTGTCGGTGTCGCCGCTGACGCGCCGGATTCACTGCCAGTGGCAGATGCCCCGGCCGTGACCACCGCGACCGAAGCGAAGTAAGCGCGAGAAAGACAGGAGACAGCCATGGAATTTTTCCGCTTCAAGCAAGACCTTCCCTTCATGAAGTATGCGTTGGTCTTCAACGCAATTTCACTCATCACCTTCCTGATCGCAGTCGGCGCCCTTTTCACCAAGGGGCTGCACTACGGCATTGACTTCACGGGCGGCACGGTCGCCGAGTTGCGTTACGCCAAACCGGCCGACATGGCGCAGGCGCGCGCCGCAATCGAAGCGCTCAAGACCGGTGAATCGGTCGTGCAGAACTTCGGCACGCCACAGGACGTATTGGTCCGCCTGCCGCTGGTGCAGGGCGTAACCAATGCGCAGATGAGCGAAAACCTGTTCAAGGCGGTCTGTGGCACGCGCACGATCTCCGACACCAAGACCGCCTGCGGTGAAGGTGCCGAGAAGATTGATCTCAAGCGCGTCGAGTTCGTCGGCCCGCAGGTTGGCAAGGAGCTCTTTGAAAGCGGTGCGCTGGCGCTGCTGCTGGTGATTGCCGGCATCATGGGTTACCTGGCCATCCGCTTTGAATGGCGCTTCGCCGTCGCGGCGATCGTGGCCAACCTGCACGACATCATCATCATTCTCGGGCTGTTCGCGATCTTTGGCTGGGAGTTCAATCTTCCCGTGCTGGCCGGTGTGCTTGCGATTCTGGGCTACTCGGTCAACGAATCAGTGGTGATCGCGGATCGGGTGCGTGAAAACTTCCGCAAGATGCGCAAAGCGAGCGTCGATCACGTCATCGACAACGCAATCACCAGCACCATTTCGCGCACCATCATCACCCACGGTTCAACGCAGATCATGGTGCTGGCCATGCTGTTCTTCGGCGGCGAAACGCTGCACTACTTCGCGCTGGCGCTGACCATCGGTATCTGCTTCGGCATCTACTCGTCGGTGTTGGTGATGGCACCGCTGGTGCGCTGGCTCGGCACCTCGCGCGAGAATCTCGTGAAGCCGGAAGGCAAACCGAAGGACGCACTGGAAGCCGAAAAGATCCTGCCGTAATGCGGCTCCGCAGCCCGGATGCCTGCTGCATCCGGGTTCCCGTCCCATGCATCGCTTGTCACCTGTGCAGCGACTCAATTGACCGTGTACTCAATGATCGCTGATCTCCTTGCTTTCTTCGCGTCCATCGATGACCGCCTGGCTGCGCTCGCACAGGGCTCACCCGCGATGTTCTTCGGCGTGGTGACGCTGATCATCTTCGCTGAGACCGGGCTGGTGGTGGCACCGCTGCTGCCCGGTGATTCGCTGCTCTTTGTGTCCGGCGCGATAACCGCGATCTCGGGGCTCAATATTCACCTGTTTGTCGCGATCCTGATCGTCGCGGCGGTAGTTGGTGACTCGGTCAATTATTTCGTCGGCAGCAAGCTCGGCATGAAGGCGTTCGAGAACAAGAATTCGCGAATCTTCAGGCAGGAATACTTGCAACAGACGCAGGCGTTCTACGACAAATTCGGCGCGTTCTCCATCGTCATGGGCCGATTCGTTCCTATCGTGCGAACCTTCGTGCCCTTCCTCGCGGGCGTTGCGCAGATGCCGTACCGCAAGTTCTTTTTCTATAACGTGATCGGCGGTGTGGCGTGGATTTCGACGCTGACCTACGCCGGTTATCTGTTCGGCAACATTCCGTGGGTGAAGAACAACCTCACGATCATCGTGATCGCCATCGTGATCGTCTCGGTGCTGCCGATTGTGATCAAGCTTTGGCAGGAGCATCGCCGCACGCGCGCCTGACGGAGGTCACGTCACGAGGCCAAATTTGGCCTACAGCTTTTTTGTGTCATGTCGTTGTATAAGGGCTTGCAGCTCAATTTCTTTGAAAATCGACTAATGACCCTATTCGGCGCTATGCCGCATGAAATGGTCAATACGACGAAAAGCTGTTGAGGCCACGCGGCTCACACAGCGCGTCTGAAAGGCAGAAAAACAGATTTGTCGATGCCGAAAAGTGCGGCGCGCGCGACA
>CAYMSY010000516.1:0-2642 GCA_964393195.1 uncultured Alcaligenaceae bacterium
GGCACCGGCTCGGCCTGCGCCTGCCTTGGCGGCTACCTGATTGACTCCGGCGAACCAACACCATCGCAGTTCACGGTGACGCAGGGCGAATTCATCAATCGCCTGAACGTGCTGCAGCTATCGCTCACGGCGGACAAGCGCGTTCGCGTTGGCGGGCGCGTATTGCCGCTTGGCGAGGGCGTGATTCATTTGCCGTAGAGCCCCGGTAGTGCAATGCGGGAGCGTCGTCCGGCGCAAGCTACATCAGGTCGCGTGTAAGGATGCTCACGCACATCGCGACCCAAACGCATGTTGAATCTCTGGAGCAATTCCATGCGCGCACCCTTGCGACAAGCCGCTGTCGCCACCAGCGCGGCGTTGGCCACGGCAGTCAGTTTTGCTGCAACGGATCAATGCAGCGTCGTCAGCGGCGCAACGGTTCCGGTCATCGTCGAGCTTTACACCTCCGAGGGCTGCAACAGTTGCCCGCCGGCAGATCGCTGGCTCTCACAGGCAGTGGCTCGCGCCGGCAAGGTGCGCGAGGGTGCAGCGGCGTTCATCCCGCTCGCGTTCCACGTGGATTATTGGGACTACATCGGCTGGAAGGACGCCTTCGCGCAACCCGCGTTCGCGCAGCGTCAGGGCGCACTGGCGCGAACCGGTGGCGCATCGGGCGTGTACACGCCACAGGTGTTCGTGAATGGGCGCGATGACCGCAACTGGACGCGCGACGCGGTTGCGTTGACCGGCGCGGGCAGCTCGGGTGGTGCGGCGGCGAAAGCCACGGTCAAATTCAGCGTTTCCTCAATGTGGCGCGACGATGCCGTGACGATCCGCGGCAAGCTCGCCGAACCGTCATCAGCGGTCCGCTTGCGTTACGCCGTGACCGAAAACGGGCTCGTGACTGCCGTGAAAGCGGGCGAGAACAAGGGCGAAACGCTGCGCCACGACGCCGTCGTGCGGGCACACGGCGCGCTGACGGTCGACGCCAGCGGCAGCTTCGCGCTCGACGTCCGCGTCCCGCGAACGATGCAGCGACGCACCAGCCAGCTGCACATCATCGCCGAAGACGCAGGCAGCAAACCACTCGCCGCCGCCACGATTTCCTGTGCGGGGTAGGTAACAACTTTTTATTAAAAGCGCTTTTGCAAAGGGCTCAAGCGTTCATTTCAGCATAAATCGACTTTTTGTAAAAATGCATTCAAGCTCTTATAGGATCGGCATTTCAATGAAAAGCTGAATCAGTTTTTTGTGTTGATTTTGATGCCGGTGGAGGTACTGTTGCGTCTATTGTGTATTATCGTATTAATACAGTAGTAAAGCTCAATCAACCGCTTGTTCCGCTTCGACCTGCAGCCTTCGTCCGCGACTCCGATCTACCGCCAGATCGCGGATCAGGTCGCACGGGCGATTGCTGGCGGCGTGCTCGCGGCGGGCGAGGAATTGCCCTCGGTGCGTGTTGTCGCGCAGCAGTATGTGGTGAATCCGATGACAGTGTCGAAGGCGTATTCCCTGCTCGAACAACAGGGCCTCGTCGAACGACGGCGCGGCGTCGGCATGATGGTGCTGGCTCGCGAGACCGTCGCTACCGCTGATCGCCTCGCGCTGTTGCAACCCGCGCTCGCGCAGGCTGCGCAGTTCAGTCTCCAGCTCGGCATCGCGCCCGAAGACGCCGTCAACGCATTCCGTCAAACCCTCGGCTTGCCGTCCGCCGATGAACCGCCTCGCGACTCGCAGGAACCACCGCATGAATGAAACCAGCAACGAAGCGTCGACCGCCGTCGTCGAAGCAAGCCATCTGAGCCTGCGATACGGCGGTGTCACCGTGCTCGACGACATCAGTCTTGCCATTGCACCGGGATCGGTGCTCGGGCTCGTCGGACGCAATGGCGCGGGAAAGACGTCGCTGCTGCGCTGCCTGCTCGGCTTGACTCCGCCCACGACCGGCAATGCCCGACTCTACGGTTGTGACAGCCAAACGCTCAACGACGAGGTGCGTACGCGATTGGGCTATGTGGCGCAATCGCCGGAGTTGTACGACTGGCTTCGCGTGCGCGAACAGGTGGCGCTGTTCGGTCAGCTCTATCCCGGCTGGACTGCGGCGCGTGCACGTGAACTCTGCGCCCGCTTTGAGTTGCGGGAGAGTTCGCGCGTGAGCACGCTATCGCCCGGCGAGCGGCAACGCCTGGCCATTGTGCTCGCCATGCAGCACCGGCCCGATCTGCTCATCTTCGACGAACCGGTTGCGAGTCTTGACCCGGTGAGCCGTCGTGACTTCCTGCGTCTGCTGTTCGAGCAGGACACGATGCATCATGGCGCTGCCACGGCGATCATTTCGAGTCATCTGCTGGAAGACCTCGAACGCGTGGTGACGCATCTGCTGTTTCTTGATCATGGCCGCGTGCAATTGTTTGGCGCCCGCGACGATCTGGCCGAACACATTCGCGCGGTCGACAGCGAAAGCGAACTCATGAAGGCACCGGGTGTGCTTCGCAGCCGTCGTCGCGACGATGATGGCCGCGTGGTTTGGCAAAGTGTTGTCGACGCTCGCGTACTTGATCTCGCAACGCTACCTGCTGCAGCACAGGTTCGTGGGCTCGGTCTCGCCGACCTGTTCGTCGCGTTGAACGACTGAGATGCGCACGATGGCAACACATCGAGAC
>CAYMSY010000517.1:0-2635 GCA_964393195.1 uncultured Alcaligenaceae bacterium
TGAAGGAAAGGTTGGGTGTGGTCTCCTCCTTTGCAAGATCCCGGCTGAGGTTCGAGTAGTCAACGACCTTCGATCGACAATCTGACGAATCGATTGTTGAGTGGAAATACAAGAAGGGGATGTGCCGCGTGACGTAGTTGTAGTTGTCGGAGTACGTTGGGTCGTACGCGTTCAGCTTGGGATGCCGACATCCGGGCCCCTTCGTCAATCCAGGTCCGTCGTAGGCGTCCATGCTTTCGGCATATGCCTTCCACGTCTTCCCTGCTGCTTTCAGTTGATCGCCAACGGACTTGACCGGTGATGGATACACGCAACCGATGCCGTGGGCGATTCCCTCGGGATCGATCTGGGTTGTTTCGAACTCCCGGAAGTACGTGCAGTCGCTCTGGTTGTACGCGTTCGGTGGCTGGCCACTGACCAGCGTCGCGTAATTGCTGAAGCTAAAGTGGCTGGTGCCGTAGTAGTCGCGCAGCAGCGCACCTTGTTCCGGCATCGACTTGCCCAGGTAGCTGTCTGACGTTGCCTGTGAGCCAAATGCCTCGACGTAGGACTTGTTCTCCAGCATGATCACAAATACATGTCCGATGTTGGGCAAGTCGGCCTTTGCGGACGCTGCCGGGGTCGCCGACGAGGAGGCCGCCAAAGGAGCGCCCAGCGCGAGGACTGCCAGCAGGGCGCCGACCGCTCCGACGACGACGTTGCGGCGGGTTCGAGTCACCACCGGACCTCCACGACCTGGACCTTGGAACCATTCGAATCGGCGATGAAGAGCTTCACAGTCGAACCACTTTCGACAATGGCGACTCCGGCGGGTGCGGACGGCTTGTTGGGCGACTGCGGACCAAGCCCATCCCACATCCCCAAAAATGAACCGCTCGCCGAAAAGACGTTCACGCGGTTGTTGGCCGTGTCTGCGACATACACCCGCTGCGCACTGTCGACGGCGATTCCCTGTGGTGACTTCAGCTGACCAGCGCCAGTACCCACATCGCCCCACTTCGCCAGCTGTTGGCCATCGGGCGCCAGTTTGCGCACTTTGTTTGCCACCGGATCGGTCACCCAGACATTCCCTTTGGAATCGACGGCGACCCCACTGGGGTGCTCCCACTTCGCCCCAGCCTGAACCGCAAGGAACTTCCCGTCGAACTCACCGGTCGGCAGCAACTTCTGGACTCGCTTGTTGCCACTGTCCGCGACATACAGAGCGCCATCCTGGGCAACTGCGACCCCGGACGGGAAGGTCAGGTTCTGGGGCCCAGTACCGCGGGTTCCGGCACTTCGCACCAGCCCACCTTTGGTGTTGAACACTTGGATCCGACTGTTTCCAACGTCAGCAACGTAGGTGTTTCCCTGCGAGTCCAGAGCAACGCCTTGTGGGACCCACATTTGGCCCGGTCGGCTACCGAACGTCCCCCACCCGGTGGTGAACTTGCCGACGGACGTGAAGGTCTGGACTCTGCTGGATGGTTGATCACTGACCACGACGTTTGACGCATTCGCCGCAATTCCCATCGGGTAGGTCAGTTGGCCCTTGCCGGGGCCGTAGGAGCTGATGGCCTGAACCCAGGTCGCGTTCAACGTCGCAGTTGGCGAAGTGGACGTCGAATTGCAGGCGGCCAGACTTCCGACCGTAAGCAGACTCCCCGCGACGGCCACCACACTTCTGAACTGCACCTAACCCCCTGACTGACCCCAACTTCTACCCGCGAAGATGAGTAGCAGCACTCGCTGCTGTCGCGAAGGCTACTGAGCGGCAGTGACGGTGGCAATCCAAAGCGCGTCAGGCTTCGATAGATTCGGCAGGTGGCCGAAGCATCAGAATTGACTCCTTCGGTCTCTGGCATGCGCCGCCAGCGTGACCTCGGCCTGAGTGCCGCACTCCAGATGCCTGAATTGGCCTGGATCTTGGCGGGCTTCTGCATCTACCTGGCGGCTGTTCCGCTTGCTCGCCAGACGGTCTTTCCTGAAGTCAGCGTCGCGCTGTTCTGGTTCCCGACTGCCATCTTCGTCGGCCTCGTCGCCCGACTTCCCATTCGCTGCTTGGCCGTCCTGGTGCCAACGATCATGCTCGCCGAATTCATCGGGACACAGGTATTCGAAGGTGTCTCGCTTCGAACGGTCTGGCTCTGGGTGCTGGCAACGACGGCTGAGGTCACGATCGTCGGACTGATGTTGAAGTTCGGAAAAGCCAATCGACTCCTGCGGCCTTACGACTTACTCAAATTCGCGATCATTGTGCCCCTCGGGGTGTTGGTATCGGCAGCAATAGGTGGCCTGGCCGTTTCGGTCACATTCGGAACCGATTGGATTGCGGGCTTTCGCGGATGGTGGCTCGGTGACGTTTCGGGCATTCTGATCTTGGCGCCTTTCATCTTGACGATCAGGCCGTCCAAGACCGTTTCGATCCGCCGCGTTCTGGAATACGCAGCGTTGAGCTTGTTCACCCTCGGGGTCGCGCTTTGGATCTTCTCTACTCCTTCTTCACCAGCCGACTTCACTTTGCGGGCAGCGCTGCTGGTGCCCATGCTCGGTTGGATCGCCATGCGGTTCGGGGTCGCGGCCGCTGCGGCAATCGCGCCATGGGTCGTGCTGATTGCCGCGATCGCGGCAGCGAACTCCAGCGGACCCTTTGCGG
>CAYMSY010000518.1:0-2623 GCA_964393195.1 uncultured Alcaligenaceae bacterium
GGCGCGCCGCTCGTCGCCAGTACGCGCTATGCGAGCCTTGATCCAATGCAGGTCAAGGCCAACATCGAATGCGTCGGCTGCGCACTTGACATGAACGGCGACGGCCAGATCGACACGGTTGATACGACCATCATCGCGCGCCATCTCGCGGGATTCAAGGGCGCGTCACTCACCGGTGGCCTTGCGCTTGGCGCGGGCACACGCAACACCAGCGCCGCTGTCACGAGCTTCCTCGCCAATGGTTGCGCCGTGGGCGGCGCCATCAATGCGTTCGTGCAAAACGGCAATGCGTTCGCCGCACCCGCTGTGCTCGGCACCACCGACGGCCAGCCGCTGACGCTTGGGATCGGCGGCGGCAATGGCCTTCGCGTTATTCCTGCGACGGTTGCCAACACACCCAACATCGTCGGCGGCTCCAGCGCCAACTTCATCGCCAGCGCCGTGCGCGGTGGCACCATCGCCGGTGGCGGTGTGCCGGGCGGTGACACCGATCCTGATTTCTCCGACGAAGGGCCGAATCGAGTTGTCGGCCACTACGGTGCCGTTGGTGGCGGCATGAACAACATCGGGGGTTCGCTCATCGCCCTGCCCAAGGACACCGCATTCCCCACAGTCGGCGGCGGCGCCCAGAACGTCGCGGGTGCGTACGCGGCGACCGTGGGCGGAGGTCAGTACAACCAGGTCAATGCGAGTTTTGGCACCATCGCCGGAGGCGTACTCAATCTGGCCTACGGTGAGGAGGCCAGCATCGGCGGCGGAAACTTTAATACGGCCTCCGGCAGGGGCAGTACCGTACCCGGTGGCAACAACAACACCGCATCCGGCGCTTACAGTTTCGCGGCGGGACGAGGCGCCAAGGCAACACATGAGCGCTCTTTTGTTTGGGGTGCAGACAGCGTCGGGACGACCAATAGCAACGGTGTCGGCTCCTTTGTGGCGTACGCACCGGGCGGCGTCTTCTTTTTCGCAGGCCCAGCGGGGGCGGGCGGTTGTTCGCTCACGGTGCCGTCGAGTGGCTGGGCGTGCAGCAGTGACCGCGCGTTGAAAACGAACATTCGGCCGCTTGACGCGCTGGATGTGCTCAAACGCATGGTTTCGTTATCGGTTACGAGCTGGAGTTTCAAGGGCGCGGAGCCGTTCACCCATATCGGCCCGATGGCACAGGACTTCAGGGCCGCGTTCGGGCTCGGTGGTGATGACAAAACGATTTCAGCGATGGATTCAGCGGGCGTTGCGCTGGCCGCGATTCAGGGCCTGAACCAGAAGCTTGTGGAACGCGACCGCAGGATTGAGCAGCTTGAACGCACCAACGCCACCATGCAGCGTGACCTCGCCGCGATCAGGCGCAGTCTCGCGCGCTAGTCGCCAAGCTGGTAAGCCAGAAACAGCCGCGCCTTTTCCCAGTCGCGGCCAACCGTGATCGGTGATACGTCGAGCAGTTCGGCGCATTCATCCAGCGTAAAGCCGCCGAAGTAGCGCAGCTCGACAACGTCATGGCAACGCTGATCAATCTGCTTCAGTTTTTCCAGCGCCTCGTGAATCGCCAGCACCTGCGTCTCATCGCGCGACTCACCGGCAATCTCGGTCAGCAGCGTCACCGGCGACACCCCACCGCCGCGCTTCTCGGCATCACGTTCGCGCACGTAATCCACGATCACGCTACGCATGACTTTGCAGGCGTAACCAAAAAACACGCGACGATTGGGCACGGCGTCGACCGCGTTGCCCATCATGCGGAAGTAAGACTCGTGCACCAGGCTGGTCGGATTCAGCAGCGTCAGCGGTGATTCGCGCGCCAGACGCGAGCGCGCGAGGCCGCGCAGCTCCCCGTACACCGCGTCAAACAACTGTCGTTGCGCCTGATCGTCACCGCCATTGGCGGCATGCATCAATTGGGTGAGTTCTGCAGGATTGGTAGCGTTCAAACTGGACGCCGCGAGCGGGCAGGGGGATCGGAGCTCCGAATGTAAGCGATTTCAATGACGATGGCATCGACGCAGCCTGCGTACCGATGGAATAATGGGGTCACACGGAATAATGCTTAACCGTGTCTGACCCCATTTATCCGTAAAGAATACTGGCTCATCGCTCAAACATTTTTCTAGTGAAACGTCGGCATGAAGCTAACTTGCCCCAAATGTCATCACGACGCGGTAAACCTAAGTTTGACGCAGTTGTCAGGAGCAGCATTGAACGCAACGCGAGTGCGTTGCCTGAATTGCGACGCAGAAGGTCGAATCAAGTTTCGCGAATGGCTCCCGATTGTGTTGGCCATTTCTTTTTCGTTTTTCTTTGCTCCCTCCACTACTCCAACGGCAATCGCGGTCAATTCGTTACTGGCGCTTGCGTGGTTCGCACTCTCAATTTTCCTCACGTTCAAATTTGAAGCCAGGTAGGGTGGGCAACTCGTTGCCCACGCGTCATTTTGATGGATCAACTCTAAGCCATAACCCTTGTTCAACAAGGGAAAATGCTCGATTTATGCCTGAAGTCGACTTTATGCGTAAATTGGTATCAGGCCCCACGAAATGGACGTTCCAGAGCAAAGTTGATACTCAATTGAAGGTACCCGTTGCGCTCCACGACACTCCACGCTGAACCCATGAAATCGCTCGTTCGCAAG
>CAYMSY010000519.1:0-338 GCA_964393195.1 uncultured Alcaligenaceae bacterium
AGCCACCCAGCACCAGATGATGGCTGCCCCAACCGTGGTCCGAGCCGCCGCTGCCATTCGCCGGAAAATCGCGACCAAAGTCGCTCATGGTGAACGACGTGACCTGAGAGGCTACTCCGAGCTCGACTGTCGCGCGATAGAAGGCTGACATCGCATCGCTGACGGTACCCAGCAACTCCGCCTGATCCTGCAACTGATCCTCTCCGTGAGTATCAAAACCGCCGATCGAACAGAAAAACACCTGCCGTTTGACACCAAAGGCGGTACGCGACGCGATGAGTCGAGCGACCGTCTTCAACTGATCTCCCAGGCCGGTGCCGGGGAATACCGTCGTCAGT
>CAYMSY010000519.1:348-2608 GCA_964393195.1 uncultured Alcaligenaceae bacterium
TCGTGTCATTCCACGCGGCCTCAAACAGGTGACTGCGCGACGCGTTGATCATCTCGGCAGAGCCCACCGAGACAGCGTCGTGGCTCGACGGGTCATAGCTGTCGAATCCAAAATTGCCACTGGACGAGACCAGAAACGGTGACACCGTCGCGCCTTGCTGAAAAGCGCTGCGCCCATTCACGGCAACTGCCGTTGCAACATTTTGTACACCATTGAGTGCGGCGATCTGGTCTGCAACCCGACCTCCCCAACCCAGCCGCACCGATGGGTCGGACGAACCACTCTGCCACTGCGCCTGCTGATCGCTGTGTGAAAAGAGATTCGGAGGCGTCTGTGCGGTGTTCGCCTGCCACTGCGCTCGTGTCAGCGGTTGAACAAGGGGGCCAACATTGGCAACGGCAGCGCACTGACCACTTTCAAAGAGACCTGCCAGCGCCCCCATCGACGGATGCAGCGCAAACGGTCGCCCCTGAGTGTTGGTCGGGTTGATTGCCTGCAGACCATTACGCCCCAGCGCGAGCCGCCCGCGTCCGCTCTGATAGTCGGCGTAGCCTGACACGTCCAGCGGGATCAGCATGTTGTTGCCATCATTGCCGCCGAACATGAATATCGCTACCAGTGCCCGGTAGTCACCCACAGATGCACTTTGTGCAAATGCGGCACGTGTAAGGCCAGCCATGAGGCCGCCACCGAGTGCCATCGGCGCCATCGCTGCCAGTCCAAGGACGTTGCGGCGGGATTGATTGGTTGAGCTTGTCATGACGCCCCCTTATCGTTGAATGACAAATTCGGGGGCGATTACCGCCAGATTGAGCGCGGCCTGCACGCGGTCATTGCGCTGCGACGGCGGGTAGGCGTTGATCGCCTTTTCGAGGATGCTCTGTGTGGTCGCCGACATACCGCCCGCGAACAGGACCCAGTTGATCCGTTCAATCAACCGGGCCGTAGTCACTGCCTCGGCGAGCCACGGTGTAGCGTCGAAGTCGACGCGATTGGACTCATCAAAGCCGAAGCCACCATCGCGAACGAGTCGCGAGAAGAAGTTGGTGCTGCCTACGACCTGCGTATCCGTTGCGTTCTGAAATTCCGGCGACACCAACCCGGCCTGCGCAATGGCACCCGACCTGGCATAAAGCGGCGAAAAGAAATTGAACACCGACGCCGCTAGCAAAGGTGATTGGCCGAGGTAGTCATCGGGTGAATCAAGCCACCAGATGGAGTTGCGACCGTTGTTCGATTTTGCATTCATCGCGTTGGCAAAATGAATGAACTTGACCATGGGTTCGCGAAGCTTGCCGTAGGTGCTGCTGGACGGCGACGGGTTGCGCGCCTCGTCGTCCAGCAGGATGGCTTTCACGACCGATTGCAGATCGCCGCGGACGCCACGGCCATTGTCGTTCCAAATTGAGACCACGCGTGTCATGTACGCAGGTGACGGATTACTCGTCACCAGAAACTGAATCAAGCGTTTGCTCATGAACGGTCCAACGTTCGGATGCGCCGCGATGTTATCGAGTGCATCGTTCAGGTCGCGCTCAGGGGTTTGTCCTGCCGGCAGCACGACACCGTTGAGCAGGAGTTTGGTACCCGTTGAATGATGGCTGGGCCATGCCTGCATTTCAAGCGACCAGTTTTGCTTGGGCGGATTGAAACCGTCCGAGAACGAAGTGTCGTTGCCGCCGAAACTCCAGCCCGTAAACACCTTTGCGAACCCTTGAACGACATTCTGATCATAGGTCGGGATAGTCTTGCCCGATGCATCGCGCCTTGGCGTGCCGTCATTGTTCAATTCGACCAGCCCGATCGAGAACAGCTGCAGGACTTCACGAGCGTAGTTTTCACTGGGCATCCGTCCGCTGCCGGGGTCTTCCTTATCGTTGCCCAGCATGTTGAGGTAATACCCCATGGCCGGTTGCAACGTGACATCTCGCAGCAACGTGCGATAGTTGCCAAAAGCGTTCTTGTACAGCGTGTCCATCCAGCCGGCCAGAGCGTCCGTGTCCTGATCAGGTGCGATATTGGAGACGACCATGATCTCTGAAAGCGCGAGCGCAACCCTCGCGCGCAGTCGTGCGTCGCCGAATATCAGGTTCTGCCAGATCGCCTCATAAATGTGCTGCTCTTCGACTCGAGTGCCCTCGCTGCGCAAACGGGCCAGGTAGCCCGCATGGGTGCTCCAGGGGACGCTAGTCTGAGCGTCGAGCCAGCTCGCGGCAGTACGCGCCGCGAGCTCATCGATATCGCTAGCCGATCGCGGACC
>CAYMSY010000520.1:0-2607 GCA_964393195.1 uncultured Alcaligenaceae bacterium
GCCTGCGGGCCGCCTAAAATCGCGGATTGTCATTTGCAAGCCTCTACGTGAAAGAAATCGTCACGCTCTCGGGCGACATCGGCGGCGGCAAGTCGTCGGTCGCGCGCATTCTTAAAGAGACACTGGGCTTCCAGCTCATTTCCGCCGGCGGCATTCAGCGTGAAATCGCGGCGAGCATGGGGCTGACCACGTTGCAGCTCAACGAATGGTCCGCCAAGGACCGCAGCGTCGACGACAAGATTGACTCGCACACGAAATGGCTCGGCGAAACCAGCGATCACATCATTGTCGATTCGCGGCTGGCCTGGCACTTCATTCCTGCCGCGTACAAAGTGTTTCTCTCGGTCGATCCGGCGGTGGGCGCCGAGCGGGTGTTCGAGGCGTCGCGCAGTGACGAATTCCATGGTTCGCTCGCCGAGGCGCTGGAAAACAATCTTGCCCGCGCGCGACTGGAGGCAGTGCGCTACCGCACGCTCTACGGCATTGAGCTGCGTGACTACCGCAACTACGACCTCGTCGTCGACACCTCGTTCACGTCACCACAGCAGGTGGCATCGCTCATCGAGACCGGGTTTCGTGCACGTAACGCGGGCCAGCCGTTCGCCCACGCCTGGATGTGTCCGCAGCGATTGGCCAGACTGCCGCGCGCACCGGGGGACGCGCAGCCCGACGCGGCGGACGGCGTGGTGACGCTCGCCGTTCGCGACGGCCAGTTTGTGCTGGTGTCGGGTGAGGCCGCGATTGCGTCCGCCGTTCGCGATGAAATCAGCCTGATTCCTGCCCGATTCGCATTTTCGGCGTCAACAGCCTGATCGTAAGAAGCGCATCTGGAAAGGGCTAAACGCTTGTTTTTGCCAAAAGTCGAATATTAGCGTTTTGCCGATCCACGCCGCACCTGGATGCGGTATTCAGGAAAAAGCTGTTGATCCCATCAACCCAACGACACCCCGATCAGAGCACGCCACGCGCCTTGAGCACGCGCACCAGCGCCCGCGTATGGCGGTCGATGTCCTTGATGTCGATGTGTGAGGTGTCCGGCGTGTCGATGACCAGCTCCGGATAGTCGCGGAAGTCGATCATCGTCGCCGGCATGATCTCCACCAGCCGGTCCCAGTATTTGGCGCGCGGGAAATTCGCTTCGTCGAGTTCGAGGTGCTCACCCGACACCGGCTCGCGATAGAACACCACCCGGCCACCACGCGCATTGATCTTGTCGACCCAGCGCACGACTTCGCGCATCTCGCTGAGCCACTCGGCGGGCGGCGGCGGCGTATACATCGGGTAATACTTGCGCAGGTCGGCCACGCGTGCGGTGCGGATCGCGACAAGATCACTCTTGCGATAGTCGGTGCCGCCCGAACGGTCACGCTCAAACGTCACATACTCACGATACGGCGGGCCGTGCCCGTCGAGCTGACGCTTGATCAGCGTGATGAACGCAAAGTCCGGTCGCGCCGCGATGGCGTGCTGCTGCACGTAGGTGAGCAGGCGGCGATGCACTTCGCGCGACGGGCTCCAGTCGTGGTGAAACTGCGCCACGTGCTTCGCCTGCATCTCCCACACTTTCCGGTCCATCCCGCGCGAGTCGATGCCGACGATGACAACGCCGCGGAATTTTTCGTCATCGGCAAGATCGCGCAGTGCGGCGAGCGGGTAATGGCCATTTACGGCCAGCATGATCGGGTCCGTATTGCGCGCCTCATCGCGAAACACGGCAGGCGACAGGCCGTACTGAATGCGTGATGCGCCAAGCAGCGCGACCCGCAACGGTGGTGCGGCCTTGCCGGCGCGCGCGCGATGCAGCGACCACAGGTCGAAACTGTCCATCACCGTCGGCGCATAGTTCTCGCCACGCCAGTATTTCTCGAACGCGAACCAGCCACCGGCCGTCATCACGGCAGCGAGCACCCACGTAAGAAGCCAGCGTGTTTTCATCACCTGCTCCTAAAACTGAAAGTAGATGAAGGCATTGGTTTTGCCCGGTGACAGCACAATGGCCAGCGACATCAACGACAGCAGCACCACGCGCCACGGCCATGCGATCGCGGGCAACCACTCCCAGCCTTTGCGCGACTTGAGCCAGCCCTGAACCGCGAGCCCGACGATCAGCCCGACCACAAACACTTTCGCATCGCCATTCCACGCGAGCGTCGCCGCGTCCTTCACCGCTGCGCCGAACATCGCGAGCACGCGTTCCCACGCGAGCGTCAGCGTCGACGCACGGAAGAACACCACGGCAAGCGAAAACAGCGCAAACGTAAGCAAGGCGAGCAGCCAGCGCACGGGCTTTACGTCCCAGATCTTCCAGTCGCCGATGCTGTCTTTCAGCAAGCGCTCGCCGACCAGAAACGCGCCATGCATCGCGCCCCACGCTACAAAATGCCACGCCGCACCATGCCAGAAGCCGCAGGCCGTGAAGGTGATCATCACGTTCAGATAGCCGCGCAGACGCCCCTTGCGATAGTGCCCGAGCGGATTGAACACGTAGTCACGCAACCAGTTCGACAGTGAGATATGCCAGCGCGTCCACAGCTCGGCGATGCCGACCGACGCAAACGGCGCCTCGAAGTTGGGCGGCAGATGAAAGCCGAACATCTTGGCGATGCC
>CAYMSY010000521.1:0-2594 GCA_964393195.1 uncultured Alcaligenaceae bacterium
CGGCGATGTTGTGCGACGTGCGGAAGCGCTGACAAAGCTCCAGCGTAAGCGCCGTCTTGCCCGAGCCCACCGGGCCACCGATGCCGACGCGCAGGGGGCCGTGGTTACTCATGGCAATGCCCCTGCAGGAGCGGCTCCGCCTCGACCTTAGGAGCGTTACCGGGTGTGTGTCGCGGCAGAGCCGCCCCTATAAGTGTCTCGTTCGTCATGATCTAAACAATCGTGAATATTGGGTTTCGTGTTTCATCTGCGCAATCGCGAGCCAAGGCGACGCACTTGACCAGTCTGCTTCATCAAGCGAAAGCGCGGTGCTAACCGCAGACGTCACCGCATCGCCCAGAGCGAACAGCAGCTTCTGCGCAGCAATCTGCCCCATCGGCAATGCCTTGGCCAGCACCATCACCTGATTCTCGGTAAAGCCGAACACATAGCCGGTCAGCCCCTCGCGAGCACTCAGCTCACTCCCCATCGCGGCGAGACTTGCCGTCACAGGCGCCGCGATGCGCTCAAACGTGGCAAGCACTTCCCGCTGCGCGTCGGTCAGGGCCAGCACTTCGCGGCACCATGCTGCATACGAAAATCCAACCTGGGCCGTTTCGGCGCGCGGCTCGCTGGACTCACGTGACGCAAGAAATTCTGCGTTCAGTCGCGCAACCTCGGCAAAGTCATCACGCTGCCACGCGGCAAAGCAAGCCGCATAAAGCGGTGCCTCGAAGCGCGAAAATACCAACGCCAGATGATCTTCGATCCAGCATTGCGCCGTCATCGCATTGGTCACGTCACCACATTCGATCGCCCACTCCAGCCCTTGCGAATAGCTGTAAGCGCCAACGGGCAACGCGGGCGAGGCGAGTTGCAGCAGGCGCGTCGTCGAATTCATCGCACCCCCACTCGCACCATAGCTGTGGGCGCGGGCTTGCCCGCGACTTGCCACGTTCCCTGTTCATTCGCAATGTCGCGAGCAAGCTCGCTCTCTCGACTCATGACTATCTGTCCTGAGTACGCGGTGAAAGGCCATCGTGAATCTTGCCGCCGTGGCCTTCGTCGTCATGAGAGTGGTGCACGTGGCTGTGGCCGTAGGCGCCGCTCTCTGGCTGAAAACCGCGACGAACTTCAGCAACCGTAGCGCCCAGGCCTTCGACCATGGCGCGCAGCACATGATCCGGCAGCATCAGCAGATGATCGTCTTCCACCTGCAGCGGCACATGGCGGTTACCGACGTGATAAGCAATTCGCGCGAGTTGCGTGGCGCTTGCGGCACGCACTTCATGCAGCGACTCGTCGGCTGCAATCACCTCCACGATGCGGCCATCGTGCAACGCGAGCTTGTCTCCATGCGAGAGCATCGAGCCGACTTTCAACTGGATGCCGATCTCCTCACCATTGGCCATCGTTGCGCGCAGGCGCGAACGTTCGCGCTGGTCGAACGTCAGCTCCACCGATTCAACGGCGGGAATTTCACGAGGGACGAGATGAGTAGCTAGTTGCATGGGTGGGGGGGTCGTTCTTGTGGGGCGTGTCACCCCTCCGTCGCTAAAACAAAAAATACCGCTGTGCCATCGGTAGCACTTTCGCTGGCTCGCATGTGAGCAATTGCCCGTCCGCGCGTACCACGTAAGTCTCGGCATCAATCTCCATGTGCGGCATGTAGCCGTTCAACACCATGTGCTGCTTGCGAACTTTGCGAATGGCTTTAACCGGAGAAACAGTTTTTTCGAGCCCGTATTTCTTCGCAACACCCAGCTTGTATGCGGCGTGTGAAACGAAAGTGATCGAACTTGAATAGGTGGCCTTGCCGAACGCGCCAAACATCGGACGCCCGTGCACGGGCTGCGGCGTCGGGATCGATGCGTTGGCGTCGCCCATGAGCGCCCAGGCGATTTGCCCGCCCTTCAAGATCATCGACGGTTTGACGCCGAAGAACGCGGGGCGCCAGATCACGATATCGGCCCACTTGCCTTCCTCGAGCGAGCCGACCTCGTGCGAGACGCCGTTGGCAATCGCAGGGTTGATCGTGTACTTGGCAACGTAGCGCTTAACGCGGAAGTTGTCGTTGCGGCTTTCAGCCTCGATCGTCGACGTGGCCTTCTTACCGGTCGCTTCGGGCGCCAGCCAGCCTCGCTGAACCTTCATCTTGTGCGCAGTTTGCCAGGTGCGTGTAATCACCTCGCCGACCCGTCCCATCGCTTGCGAATCGGACGACATCATCGAAATCGCGCCGAGATCGTGCAGGATGTCTTCCGCAGCAATCGTCTCGCGGCGAATGCGCGACTCCGCGAATGCGAGGTCTTCGGAAATCGCCGGGTCGAGGTGATGACACACCATCAACATGTCGAGAAAATTATCGGTACCGATGACTTTCAAAATGTCCGGTGCATGACCGCCACCCGCACCTTCTGTATGGAAGGCGCAGAGGCCACGGCCTTTGGTCGCGGCAATCGTGTCCTCAACAAAACCCGATTCATTTAGCGTATCGGAGTGAATCGACACCTGCACGTCGTATTTGTCGGCGACGTTCAGGCAGTTGTTGATCGCGGCCGGCGTCGTACCCCAGTCTTCGTGCAGTTTGAGGCCAATTGCACCGGCCTCAATTT
>CAYMSY010000522.1:0-2593 GCA_964393195.1 uncultured Alcaligenaceae bacterium
CGACGTGATCCTGCCCGCTTCGGCGCATGCCGAGAAGTGGGGCAGCTACACCAACACCGACCGGCTGATCCAGATCGGGCGGCCGGCGTTGACGCCGCCGGGTGATGCGAGGCAGGACCTGTGGACAATCGAGCAGATTGGTCGCCGCATCGGGCTCGACTGGAGTTACTGGCGCGCCGAAGATGGTGGCGGTCACGTCGCCACAGAAGCACCGATCGCACGCGTGTACGAGGAGATGCGCACGGTGATGGCGCCGCTCGCGGGCGTGCCGTGGTCGCGGCTTGTGCGTGAGGACGCAGTGGTGACGCCTGCGGCGCGTGAAGACGCACCGGGCGAAGCGGTCGTGTTCACCGACCACTTTCCGACGACGGACGGCCGCGCAACGCTGGTGCCAACACACTTTGCGCCGAGCCCCGAAAAAGTCAGCGCGGACTACCCGTTCGTGCTCGCGACCGGGCGCATCCTCGAACACTGGCACGGCGGCGCGATGACGCGACGCGCGAGCTCGCTCAACGCGCTGGCGCCGGAGCCGTTGTTCAACCTGCATCCCGCCGATGCGGCGAAGCTCGGCGTCACCTCGGGCAGCAACATCCGCGTGCAGTCGCATCATGGCGAAATCTCGGCGCGAATTGATGTCTCCGAGACGGTGCAGCAGGGGCAGGTGTTCATTCCGTTTGCCTACTGGGAAGCGGCTGCCAACAAACTCACGGGCAGCGCGCTCGATCCCTTCGGCAAGATTCCGGGGTTCAAGGTGACCGCGGTGCGGGTGACGCCAGTGGCGTAGCTGCACGGCTGTGCAGGTGTTCCTGAGCCAGCTGTAGACGTAGCCGATCCGCCGTCGCAGATAATGTCACGCATCGATTTGCCCAAACCTGCCTAACCCAGCCTCCGCTGAATGATCATGAAAACACGTCACCTCGTTACGGCGCTTGCCGCCACCTTTGTTGCCACATTGGTTTCAGCTCAATCCTGGCCAACCAAACCTGTCCGCATCGTCATCCCCGCGCCGGCCGGTTCTTCGCTCGACTTCGTTGCCCGCGTGCTCGGCGACAAGCTCAAGGACAAATGGGGTCAGGCGGTGGTCGTCGATCCGAAGCCGGGTGCTGGCGGCATGATCGGCGTCGATATCGCGGCCAAGTCCACTGACAACCACACGCTGGTCGTCGGCTTCCCCGGCCCGACGGCATTCGCGCCGTACATGTATAAAAAAGTGCCGTACGACGTGGTCAAGGATCTGGTGCCGATTGTCGTGACCACCACGCAGCCGAACGTGCTCGCGATCAACGCCGCGTTACCGGTCAAGACCGTCGCCGAACTCGTTGCCTACGGCAAGGCCAATCCTGGCAAGCTCTCGTACGCGAGCGTCGGCAACGGTTCATCGTCGCACCTGGCGATGGAATTGTTCAAGACCGAAGCGGGTTTTGACGCGCAGCACATCCCGTTCAACGGCTCGCCGCCCGCTGCGCTATCCACCGCCAACGGCGACACGCAACTGCTGTTCGCCGTCGCCTCCGGCATCGCGCCGCATGTGCAAAGCGGCAAGATCCGTCAGATCGCCGTGACCAGCGCCGGACGCTTTGAATCGCTCAAGGATTTGCCGACGATTGCCGAGGGTGGCGTGAAGGGCTTCGAAGCGGTCGCGTGGAATGGCCTGTTCGGTCCGTCGTCGCTGCCTGCCGATGTGGTCACGAAGATCAACGCGGATGTGAACGCCGTGCTCGCCGATCCGGCGATCCGCGATCGCCTCGTCGCCGCAGGCATGGCCCCCGGTGGCGGCACGACCGCCGCGTTCAAGGCCATGCTCGACGCCGACATGAAGAAATGGGGCGGAATCATCAAGCGTTTGAACATACAGCTTGATTAGAAAAGTGCCGCTGCTTCGGGGCTAGCGGCTGAAAGTGGCAAAAGTCGCTTTTGTGCATTTCGCGCGCTGAGCCCTTATTAGATGGTCGTTCGAGCGAAAAGCTGATGGTTCGTAGCGTGGGCAACTTGTTGCCCACGCGTCGCCGAGTTTCAGTTTGTAGCAAGCACCTTGCGAAAGAACACCACACGTTCGGTTTCCGCAAAACCCAGTGCGCGATGCATCGCATGACTTGATTCGTTGTCAACCGCAGCGTCCGACGCAAATTCAATACAGCCGCGCTCCCTCGCCCAAGCTTCTGCAGTGCGCACCAGCGCTTTTGCCACGCCAAGTTTCCGCGCGTGAGGCGTGACATAGATGCCTTCGAGAAACGCGACCGGCGACGAATTTGTGCCGTTCACGTAATCAGAGCGCAGCGCGATTTCGATGAAGCCTTGAGGCGCGCCGTCATCAGAAACAGCGATGAATTGGCCGAAGCGCTGCGGCTGCGCACAGAACGCGGTCATTTCATCGAGATGAACTTGGTCATCGTCGTGCGGCCAAAAGGCTTGTCGCAATTCAAGCCAGCCGGGTTGCTGCGGTGAAGTGCATTCGTGAATCATGGCGCGAGTGCGTTCGACGTTGCCGTGATGCTACGCGCAAGGATTCAAAAAAGAAAAAGCCCGCAAGGCGAGCCGTGCGGGCTGAGGGACTTCGTGATTGCCGGTTTGGAGGAGGGTGGGCAATCATCGA
>CAYMSY010000523.1:0-2578 GCA_964393195.1 uncultured Alcaligenaceae bacterium
AATTTCCGGCAGGTAACGCTGCGCCATGATCGACTGCGCGCCGAGCCGGGTCAGCGTTTCGATGATGACGTTGAGGTTCGCCTCGCCTTCACGCACCCGAAAGATGCCGCTGCCGCCCATGCCGTCGAGTGGCTTGAAAATGGTGTCTTTGTGCTCTGCAACAAATTCGCGCAGCACCGCCGCCGAACGCGTGACGATGGTCGGCGCGATCATGTCCGGGTGCTTGAGGATCGCCATCTTTTCGTTGTTGTCGCGAATGGCGCCGGGCCGATTGAACACGCGGGCACCCTGATCGCAGGCACGCTCGAAAAGATACGTGTGATAGACGTATTCCATGTCGAACGGCGGATCCTTGCGCTCAATGACGGCGGCAAAGTCGTTGAGCGGGCGGGTCACCGTCTCGTAGGTTTCGACCCAGTCGTGATCGTCTTCGCTGACGGCGACCGGGATCACATTGGCCTGCACTTCGCCGTTGCGCGAAAACACATTGCCCGGCTCAATGGCGAACAGCATGTGGTTGCGCGCCTGGGCGGCGCGCATCATGGCGACGGTGGAATCCTTGTAGGCCTTGAGCTTGGCCAGCGGGTCAAGATGGAACGCAATCTTCATGGCGCAGAGAATAGCCCTGACGTGGCGGAGTAATCAGCATTTTTTCAAAAGCCTTTCCACATGCGGCATAGCGCAAGAAAACGACAAAAGTCGACTATTGCCTGAACGGCAATTCAGGCCGCATGAAATCGTCGATCCAGAAGAAAGCTGTTGCCTATTTCCTGACGGGCGAGATGGTCGCCGCGTTTGCGCTGGCAGCTTTGGCGGCTTCCTGCTTGGCCCGCTCGGCATCGAAAAGGTTGGCCAGGCGGACGCGCTCACTCGCGTACAGCGCGGCCAGATCGCCACGGTCGCGACGTTTGCGCGTCAGCGTATCGGTTACGCGCGGCAGCTCCGCCTTTGCCTCGATCAGACGCGCGGTGTAGGTCTTGGGAGCGGAGGGTTTGACTGGCGTTGCAGGCTTGGCGGGCGCCGCCTTGGTTCCTGCGGCAGCGGGCGCATTTTTGTCCGGCGTCTGCCCGGCGGAGGGGCCGATCATCACCATCGGCGCCATTTCCGGCGGCAGCGGCTGTCCTTCCGGCGTGGCCAGCACCTTGCCAAGATAAGTCTCGCGCTCGGTCAGCGCGCGGATTTCGTTGTCGAGCGTCGCCAGCGCGCGGTCGCGCACACGCTCGAAGTCCTTGAGGTCGGTGTAGGTGGCCAGCAGGGCCTTGTCCTTGCGTTCTCGCTCGGCCTGAACCTCTTTGGCTTTGGCTTCTTCGGCGGCCCGCACCGCCGCCAGCCGTTTTTCCTCCGCCGTCAGGGCGCGTTCAGTCTCGCGCTTGATGGTTCCGTCAGAGCGCAATTCCTTGCGGGCGCGATCATTGGCAGTGGGCGGCACGGTGTCGCTGTATTGCACCTTGCCGTTCTCATCGGTCCATTTGTAAAGCTGAGCGTGGCTGTGGCCTGCGCATAAAAATACGCATGCCACAGCCAGCGACACCAGCCGTCGCTCTTTTGGGTCACCCCGGCGACTACTCGACCACCCCATACAACCCACGATACGCCTCGATCTTGTCCTTGAATTCGTTGAGCGCCGGATCACTTCCGACGAGCGCGAGCACGTCGGGAAGCGACGCAATCGCAATAACAGGGATGCCAATGTTGGCTTCTACCTCCTGCACAGCAGAGAGCGTGCCAGTGCCGCGTTCCATGCGGTCCAGCATGATCAGGACGCCCGCCGGCACGGCGCCGTGGGCGCGAATAATCGCCACTGACTCGCGTACGCTGGTGCCGGCGGTGATGACGTCGTCGACAATCAGCACCCGCCCGGCCAGCGGCGCACCGACGATGGTGCCACCCTCGCCGTGGTCTTTTGCCTCTTTCCGGTTGAACGAATACGGCAGATTGTGACCTTTTTCGGCAAGTCCGATAGCAAGTGCTGACACCAGCGGGATGCCTTTGTAGGCCGGCCCGAAGGTCATGTCAAAGCCGACGCCCGAGGCCAGCGCGGCGTCGGCGTAGTAGCGCCCGAGCTTGGCCAGCGACTCGCCGGTGTTGAACAGGCCACTGTTGAAGAAATAGGGCGACAGTCGGCCCGACTTGGTTTTGAACTCGCCAAAGCGCAGCACGTCGCACTTGAGCGCGAAGCGCAGGAACTCCTGACGAAATGAATTCATTGATGACATAGGCGTGGAATCCGTGTTGGAAGACGTGATTGGCGCGCAAACCGCGCCGCTCATGGAAAATTGCAAAACACCGCATTTTCTCGCGTCCCGCGATCCAAGGACTGAATTCCCATGCGCATCGTCACCCTCAACGCCAACGGCATCCGCTCCGCCAACAACAAGGGCCTCGCCAACTGGATGAACAGCCTGCGTGGCTGGGACGTGTTCTGTTTGCAGGAAATGAAGGCCAACGTGGAAGACGTGCCTGAAGAAATGCTGCGCCCCAAGAAAAGCCACGGCCATTTTCATCCCGCCGACAAAAAGGGCTACGCCGGTACGGCGCTCTGGTCCAAACAAAAGCCGGTCAATGTCATCAAGGAATT
>CAYMSY010000524.1:0-2563 GCA_964393195.1 uncultured Alcaligenaceae bacterium
CGTCCATTCGAGGCGGCGTAAGACCGCCTCGTCGGTCTCGTGCTTCGCCGCCTCGTCGGTCACGTGCTTCGCCGCCTCGTCCAGCATGTCAGGCGGCTTTTTGTTCTTCATCGCGTGACTGCAATGGTTTGGCCGGAGCGGACACTTTCGCCATGATCTTGCTGAGGATCGTATCCGCGCTGACGCTGTCGGACAGTGCTTCATAGCTGAGCACGAGCCGATGCCGCAGCACATCATGCACCAGATCGGTCATGTCATCGGAAAGCACGTAACGCCGACCGCGCATGAGCGCCAGCGCGCGGGCGGCCTCGGTCAGGTTGATCGTGCCGCGCGGGCTGGAACCGTAGGTGATGAACTTCTTGAGTTCCGGCAGGCCGACACGCGATGGGTCACGCGTCGCACTCACGAGTTTCACGGCGTACTGAATCAGCGCCGGATCAACGTAGACCTCACGGCAGGACTGCTGCAAGACCTGCAACTGCCCGGTCGTCGCAATCGGCACCAGATCAAGCCGCGCACCGGTCACGCGCTGCACGATGACAAACTCTTCCTCGTCCGATGGGTAGTCGACGATCACCTTCATCATGAAGCGATCAACCTGCGCTTCTGGCAGCGGATAGGTGCCTTCGGTCTCAATCGGATTTTGTGTCGCCATCACCACGAATGGGTTCGGCACCTTGTGCGTTTCCCCGGCAATCGTGACTTGCCGTTCCTGCATCACCTCCAGCAGCGCGCTTTGCACTTTGGCGGGTGCACGATTGATTTCGTCAGCGAGCAGCAGATTGGCGAACACCGGTCCGACGACGGTGCTGAATTCGCCGGACTTCTGGTTGTAGATGCGCGTGCCGACGAGATCAGCCGGCACCAGATCGGGCGTGAACTGGATGCGCTTGAAGCTGCCCTGAATGGCGTTGGCCAACGTCTTCACCGTGAGTGTTTTCGCGAGACCCGGCACGCCTTCGACGAGCAGATGCCCCTGTGCGAGCAACGCGACCATTACCCGCTCCAGAAAGCGATCCTGCCCAACCACCACGCGCTTCACCTCATAGAGGATGCGCTCCATCAGTTCGGCGCTTTCGGCGTGGGTGTTTTGGCTATCTACAGAATTCATAAATCTCCATTTTTGCCAACTTGCAATGTGTCAAACGACTCGCCCCTTCTTCCGCAAGGGGACAGCGGACAAATCTAAAACGGCGGCATGCCTACGGCGCTCGCCGCGTTCTCAATTGGCACCGCGAAACCAATGCCAACGAACGTACGCTGCTCGTTGGGATTCAAAATCGCGGTGACGATGCCGACCACTTCGCCCTCGGCCGTCACCAGCGGTCCGCCGGAATTTCCCGGGTTTGCCGCAGCGTCGAACTGGATCAGATTGGTCAACTGGCGCTTGCCCTCGGGTGACGTGAAATCACGCTTGAGGCCGGAGACAATGCCGGCCGTCACCGAGGGGCCGATACCGAACGGAAACCCCACCGCAAATACATGATCGCCGGGTGCGAGGTTTTGTGTGCTGGTCATCGTTGCCGCCAGCATGTCATCGGGAATCTTCTGCGCACGAATGACGGCAAGGTCGTGCTCCGGGCGGACGCCGGTGATGGTGGCGCTGCTTTCCAGCCCGTCCATGAAGGTAACGGTGATGCGATCGGCACCGGACACCACATGCAGATTGGTCAGGATGGTGCCATCGTCCTTGATGACGACGCCGGTACCGACGCCGTGTTGCGTCTCTTCCTTGGTCTCCGGGTCGGTCACATAACCGTTCACACGTACAACCGAGGGCAGGATCGCCTCATACGCCTTCACGGCAGGCGAGGGCAGCACGGTTTCCTGCAGGCTGTGGGTCACCGCTGCGTTGATGTGTTCCTGCGTAATCCTGACTTGCTTCGGCCCGAGCCACTGGCTGACAACGGTGATGCCGGCAACGGCAACAACTGCGCCAAACGCGCCGGCCACCGCAGCCTTGACCGTGGCGGCTTCAGGACGCGTGATCCGTTTCCTCAACCCTGCAAAAAAAGCCCGCAGTTTCATGAGACACCAGCGCTGATTGATAACGCATAGTAAACGTTAAGCAGATTCAGTCAAGGCGGCTTTCCTGCCGGACGAGGCTCGGTCGCAGCGGCCTTTGCCAACTGATCGGGTTGACAAAAAATAGTTCACATAAATAACTAAATGGACGTAAACTTCGTCCAGTCAACAAGAAGGAGACTTTGATGAGACGACCATTCGTGCTGCTTGCCGCCGCCTGTCTTTGCGCGTCGGCGATTGCCCAACCTTATCCGAACAAGCCCGTGCGCATGATCGTCGGTTTCCCGGCGGGTACCGGACCGGACATCGCGGCGCGCGTGCTCGCGCAGAAGCTTCAGGAAACCTCGCAATACACCGTCGTGGTCGACAACAAGCCCGGCGCTGGCGGCCTGATCGCCGCGCAGGAAGCCGCACGCGCCGCGCCGGACGGCTATACCATCATGCTCGGTGAGGTCGGGCAGCTTTCCATTGCCACGAGCAGTTACACGAAGCTGCCGTATGACGTGCAGCGTGATTTCGCGCCGGTCAGCCAGGTGGT
>CAYMSY010000525.1:0-2558 GCA_964393195.1 uncultured Alcaligenaceae bacterium
GCCTTGAGCACGGTCGGCACATCGCCTGCGACCACAACATTGCCACCACCGGTGCCGCCCTCAGGGCCCATGTCGATGATCCAGTCGGCTTCGGCGATGAGGTCGAGATTGTGTTCGATCAGGATTACGGTGTTGCCCGCTTCGACGAGGCGATGCAGCACGTGGATGAGTTTTTCGACGTCGGCCATGTGCAGGCCAACTGTCGGCTCATCGAGCACGTAGAGCGTGTGCGGATTCAGCGCGCGTCGGCCATTGCCGGTGGCCTTGACCGCGATGGCAGGTTTGCCCTGTTTCGCCAACTTTTGCGCAGCTTTGGAAAGTTTCGGCGCGTCCGCCGGGTTGGTACTCTCGGTCAGCACCAGCGGCGCCTTGACCTTGGCCAGTTCGGTGACGAGCTTGATGCGCTGCGCCTCACCACCAGAAAGCGTCGGGCTCGGTTGCCCCAGCGTGAGGTAGCCAAGACCGACGTCCTGCATGAGCTTCAGCGGATGATGGATCGACGGCATTGTCGCGAAGAACTCGACGGCGTCATCGACGTCCATCGCGAGCACATCGCCGATGGACTTTTCGCGCCACAAAACGGCAAGCGTTTCGCTGTTGAAGCGCGCACCGTTGCACACGTCACACGGCAGTTTCACATCGGGCAGGAAGTTCATCTCGATGGTCACGACGCCGGCACCCGCGCAGGCGTCGCAACGACCGCCTGCCGTGTTGAACGAAAAGCGACCGGGGCCGTAGCCGCGCATCTTGGCTTCGGTGGTCTCCGCGTAGAGCTTCCTGATGTTGTCCCAGAAACCGATGTAGGTCGCGGGACAGGAGCGCGGTGTCTTGCCGACCGGCGTCTGATCGACTTCGAGCACGCGATCGACGCCTTGCCAGCCTTCCAGTGCGACGCATCCGTGCAGCGCCGGCGCTTTCTTGCGGCCATTGCGTGCGCTCACGAGTGCTTCGAGATTACTGTGAATCACTTCGCGGGCGAGGGTTGATTTGCCTGAGCCTGAGACGCCGGTGATGACCGACAGTCGCGACAACGGCAGCTTCGCGGTTACGTTGCGCAGATTGTTGAGTGTCGCGCCCTTGACTTCTATGAACGCGTCGTTTTTGCCGACCGGCGCGCGCATATGCAGTGGATGCTTGAGTGGCTTCCGCAGAAAACGCCCGGTGATCGAATTCGGATTGGCTTTCAGTTCTTCAGCCGTGCCTTCCGCCACGATTTCGCCGCCGCGAACGCCCGCACCCGGTCCCAGGTCGATGATGTGATGCGCGCGACGGATGGTGTCTTCATCGTGTTCAACGACGACCAGCGTGTTGCCCTTCGCCTGCAATTTTTCGAGCACATCGAGCAAGATGCGGTTGTCGCGGGCGTGCAAACCAATCGTCGGTTCATCCAGGATGTAGGCCACGCCCTGCAGATTGGAGCCGAGCTGTGCCGCGAGGCGGATGCGCTGCGCCTCACCGCCGGAGAGGGTCGGCGCAGAGCGATCCAGCGTCAGATAGCCAAGGCCCACCTCCTGCAAAAACTCCAGCCGCGATCTCACCTCTGCCACGATGTCACGCGCGATTTCTTCCTCGCGAACACCGAGTTTGAGGCTGTTCACAAACCGTTCGACGTCGATAACAGACTGCTTTACCAGCGCGTGAATGCCCTGCTCGCGGAAACGCACATTGCGCGCAATCGGGTTCAGGCGTGCGCCCTCGCACGCGACGCAGGCTTCGAACGATTCTTTCGCATCGAGAAAAGCGTCCAGTTCGCGGTCCGCAAACTCCTCGCTCACTCGATCATCGCGCTTGAAGCCCTTGACGCTTTCGCCCGTGCCCTGACAACTCACGCACCAGCCGTGCTTGCTGTTGAACGAGAACAGGCGCGGATCAAGTTCGGCGAAGCTGGTGCCGCAATTGGGGCAGGCACGCTTCGTGGAGAAAACCACCAGTTCTGCTTCGCCACTACCCTTCTTCCACGCGAGCACATGGACCACGCCCTTGCCGTAGTCGAGGCCGGACGCGAGCGCCTCGCGCAATGGTTTCTCCTTCTTCGCATTGACGTCACAGGTCGCAATCGGCAACTCAATCGTGTGCTCGGCGAAGCGATCCAGCCGCGGCCACGGCGCAACGGGAATCAGTTCACCGTCGACACGCAAATGCTCAAAGCCCTTGCCCTTTGCCCATTTCGCCAGATCGGTGTAGAGCCCCTTGCGATTGATCACGAGCGGCGCGAGCACGGTGGCGTTGCGGCCCTTGAAATCGCGAAGCACACGCGACGCAATGGCATCGAGCGACTGCGGCTCAATCGGCACATCGCAGGTCGGGCAATACTGCGTGCCGAGCTTCATCCACATCAGGCGCAGAAAGTGATAAATCTCGGTCAGCGTCGCTACGGTTGACTTGCGTCCGCCACGCGAGACGCGCTGCTCAATGGCCACGGTCGGTGGAATACCGTGAATGGCATCAACATCGGGTCGCGCAGAGGGCTGCACGAATTGCCGTGCATAGGCGTTCAGAGATTCAAGATAACGGCGCTGACCTTCGTTGAAGATGATGTCGAATGCCAGTGTCGATTT
>CAYMSY010000526.1:0-2558 GCA_964393195.1 uncultured Alcaligenaceae bacterium
CACACACGCCGCTCACTCACGGGTGTTCGTGCCGTGCAAACGCAAAGCGACACCTACCGTTGCCAGCAGCAACACCAACGCCAGCATCATGTACCGACCGCCCACGGGAACCGGTTGTGCCTCAGCTCCCGCGAGTGATATGAAGCTCGCGACAACGGCGCAATCGGCATTGATCGCGCCCGTGCGGTAGTTGACCATGCGGCCTCCGGTGTACATGTACGTGATCGCGCCGCCGCAACCGCTCACGCTCGCAACACGATAGCCGAGGTCAGCCACGACCTCGAACCATGTGTCAGCGTCCTGCAATATCGTCTGTGGTGTTGCGGGGCTGATTCTGCCGTGAACGCCGACCACCGGAGTCACTGTAAATTCCTGCGTGAACTTGACCGTGATCAAGCAATCGGCCTGTATCGGTTCAGTGGTTGTCCACAGGTTGCCGACCACCGCAAACTGGTATCCCCTGTCGCATCTGCTCCACACAATCGGTCGATAACGGGCTTCGGGGATGATGGTCATACTGACATAGGTTCCGAACAACAGGTTTTGGACTCCCAACGGGGAGACGCTGCCGTGCCCACCGGTGCTACTCACGGTCACATTGATACGCTGGTTGCTGAATATCGGCGTGACGATGCAATCGCCGTACGTGAGGCCAGGAGGCGGCTCCGGGAATCCCCATTCGACGATCGTGACGGAGTAGGCCGTACCGCTGTATTGGCCGCCGGCACAATCGCTGCTCACCGCAGCGCCGTATCCAGCGTCTGGTTCGAGATCAAAAGTAAACGTATTGCCGGATCCGACCCGCTGTGGTGTCGATGGAAAAATTCTTCCGTGCGGCGCTGAGCCCGGTGTCACGACGATGTAGTGCCGGCAGGCGTCCGACCAGTGGTAGCTGCCTGTCGCGGCGTCCCACGCCGTGTTGTCGCTCACGGTAAAGTCGTTGGGACACAACGCCGAGCCTTCGGTAACGAAATTATTGGGCGACGGGACGTCCGGTATCGCGCCGCTGAGCTGGTTGTGGGCGACATCGATAACGCGCAGATTGCCGAGCCCCGCAAGCGATGGCATTGAGCCGTTCAGCAAATTGGTGTGTACTTTGAATTCTGTGAGCGAAGTTAATCCGGCCAGCGCCGGAATAGAACCACTGAGTTCGTTGCGCGACAGGTCGAGATTCTGCAAATTGACGAGACCCGTCAGCGCAGGAATCGAACCGGTGAGGCGATTGCGGCTCACGTCGAAGTTGCGCAGCGAGGTCAACTGATTGAGCGAACTCGGCAGGGAGCCGGTGAGGTTTTGTCGCGCGAGCGTGATCCCGGTCACGGAGGTTTGCGCTGCGTTACACGTAACGCCGGTCCAGCTGCACTCGGTTCCCGCTGCACCGGTCCACGGTGTGGACTGGGCTGTCCAGCTCGCTCCGTTGGTTTGCGTGTAAATGTCCTGCAACACCTGTCGCTCGGCGGCCGGAATGGCGGCGTTTGCCTGACTCATAGCGACGAAGAACATGCTAGCCAGTGCTGCTTCACCGCCCCAGCGCCAAAGCCAGCGGCTAATTTCGGTCACTTGACAGGACTTGCGCACGTACCTCTCCCACTCGCATTGACGGGTGTCTGATGGTGTGAGCAATAACGCGATTTGACCTCACAGCTTGCTGCTGAAACGACCGGCCACCGGGGGGTTAAGCCTGAAAACTGCTTTAAGTCGATTTCATGCAAATTGTGCGGTCAAGCCCTCATTGGATGAGCTTTTCAATGAAAAGCTGTTGTGGCTGCGGGACAGCGTTACCGCTCACTTTCATTAGAACGAGCCCGGAAGAAAAAACAGCTCACACGTTGTGCAATTTGCGCAATCAATACGGATCCGCTGTCGCTACGTCACCTGTGACCACCGTTACGGCGCCACTGTCGACAACCCGCAATTGACGCGCAGATGCTCGCGGATTACAGCGGCCGACGTACGCCTCGCGCCACTGCCCAGCACACCTTGTACGGCGGCACTGCCGGTAAAGCCGAGTAGCGCCCGCATCAGTTGCACGCCGTCGGTCGTCGCGTTGACCAGACCATCATCGTCAAGGTCGAGCGAACAGATGCCGCTCATCACGGTCTGCGGTGTCGTGACCATTTGCACGCCACGGCCATCGCCCAGTTCACCGTTGTAGTTGCCACCCCAGCACCAGACGCTGCGATCGGTGCGCAGCGCGCAGCTGAATTCGCGGCCGGCGGCCAGCGCGGTAACTCCGGTGAGACCCAGCACGCGATACCACCAGGTGCTGGTCGACGAGGTGACGGTGGTTCCAATACCGAGCGCACCGCTCGAATTGCTGCCCACACAATTGACATAGCCATCGGGCGTCGCAGCACACGTGTGGCTATAACCAGCCGCTACCGCGACCCGATCACCAAGACTATTTGAGACCGTTGGCGACCAGACGAAATTGCCGGGAACAAACATCAGTGCTTTGTTGTAGCCGTTGCTGCCCCAGCAGGCAACGCGCGACGCACTGGTAATGACGCAGCTGTGATCGCGGCCAACGGACAGCCGGGTGGCATTGCTCATGTTGA
>CAYMSY010000527.1:0-2556 GCA_964393195.1 uncultured Alcaligenaceae bacterium
TCATCATCCGCGATGTCATCAACCACTCCATCAGCATCGATTCCGCGACGGCCTGAGGCATGCGCTCAATCGGCGCCAGCGCTGCGAACGCAGCCTCCGCGATGGCGTCGTCGATCCGCTCGCTGCGTGCCACCGCGTCCTGCATCCCGAGCATGATCTGACTCAGCGTCGCAGTAGAGATCATGGCTTCAATCAACGAGCCGTCGGCGGACTTAGTCCAGTCGTTGATCGAACGCGTCCACGCAGCCACCGCCTGTGCGCGCTGATCCGAGTCCCACGCCAGCACCGCCCGGGCTGTGCGCCACCGCTCAAGCTGCACCAGGCTCTGAAACGGCGGCAGCGGGGACTCGATGTCGATCCCCAGTCTGCGCGCCTCTCCTGCCCACACGGCCTCCGCCCGGGCGACGACAAGCGGATCTGGCGCGGTGGTCGCAAGCGATTGCCATTGCGCCGCCGTGACACCCGGTTTAATGCGCATATCGGCCATTGCTTTGGGCAGGCTGATGTAAGCCCCGCCCTGCGCGCAATCCCGACTGCTGGTCTCCGCACGATCATTGATTGCCTTCCAATACGCGTCGGAGGCCGTCTTGTCAGTGCTCGGAGGGCTCGCTTTGAGTTGCGAGTTCCAGGCATCAGCCAGACAACGCCCGTATCGCACGGGGTCCACATCTTTCGGTGCGAGCAACCCGTAGAGGCGATAGCCGTTCTCGGTAACGGCAGGCAGTCGGGCCGCACGCTCGTTGAGCGCCACAGTCTCCGGAGACAGCACAACCGGGGTCAAGACATAAAAGACTTGTATGCCCACGATCGCCACCGCAACGGTAGCGATCAACCCGACAAGCCAGAACAGGACTTTCTTGATGACATGCATGATGCAATGCTAATGGCATATGACCAAAAATGTATCCGCAGTCGCTCATACAATCTCCCGATGAACACCTCCACCGACCTACCCGTCACCCTGGCGGATGTGCAGGCGGCCCGCGACAGAATCGCGGGCGCTGTCGAGCACACGCCCTGCCTGCATTCGAAGACCCTGTCGCGCATTTTTGAATGCGAGGTCTGGCTCAAGTTCGAGAACCTGCAGTTCACCGCCAGCTTCAAGGAGCGTGGTGCGCTCAACAAGCTGCTGATGCTGACGCAGCAGGAAAAATCGCGCGGCGTAATTGCGATGAGTGCCGGCAATCACGCGCAGGGTGTGGCCTATCACGCCGGGCGGCTCGGCATCCCGGCGACCATCGTGATGCCTGCCTACACGCCGTTTGTGAAGGTACGCAACACCGAGGGGCATGGTGCCAAAGTGGTATTGCACGGCAGCACACTGGCCGAAGCATCGCAATATGCGCGCGAGTTGGCAGCTAAACATCACTACACATTCGTGCACCCGTTTGACGATCCGCACATCATCGCGGGACAAGGCACGCTCGCCCTCGAGATGCTCGAAGCCGTGCCGCAACTCGACACACTGGTCGTGCCGGTCGGCGGCGGCGGATTGCTGGCGGGTTGCGCCGTTGCCGCGCGTGCCGTCAAACCGGATATCGAAATCATCGGCGTCGAGTCAACAACGTTTCCGGCGATGGCGCAGCGCCTGCGAGGACAGACGGTAAAGGTGGGATCGGAGACCATTGCCGAAGGTCTCGCCGTGCGTGACATCGGCGAGATGCCGCTCACCATCGTGCGCGCACTGGTCAATGACGTCATCCTAGTTGACGAATCAACCATTGAGGAAGCTATCGCTCTACTCATAGAAATCGAAAAAACGGTGACCGAAGGCGCCGGTGCAACCGGTGTCGCCGCCCTGTTGCAGCATCGCGCGCGCTTCACCGGAAAGAACGTCGGCATTGTGCTGTGTGGTGGCAACATCGACTCGCGTATCCTCGCCAGCATTCTCATGCGCAACCTCGTACGCGAGGGACGCCTCGTACGCATCCGCGTGCGCCTGCCCGATGTGGCCGGCGCGCTTGCGAAACTTACCAAAGTGGTGGGGGACGCTGGCGCCAACGTCGTGGATGTCGAGCACCAACGACTATTTGGCGTGTTCAGCGTGAAATCTACTGAAGTGGAGCTGACGCTTGAGACGCGGGATCGCAGCCACGTGACGCAACTGCTTGCAGAGCTTGAGCTGCATGGCTTCGTCGCCAATCTGCTCGGGGTTGCCGATTGATGCTGCCGCCCAATATCGCATTTATTGAGCGCGACTGGCTTTCAGCCAATCACGTAATGTTTCGCAATGCTGACCACAGTGACGGCGCCACGCTGATCGACACCGGCTACGGAAAATTCAATGACGTTACGCTGGAAAAAGTGTCATCGGTGCTGGATGAATGGGATGACGCATCGCTGGATCGCATCATCAATACGCACATTCACAGCGATCACATCGGCGGCAATATGGAACTGCAGCGCATGTATCGCGGCTGTTCGATCACGGTGCCGGCGGAAGAACAGATGGCGCTCGTCAACTGGGATTCTCCAGAGCAGATGCTGTCATACGCCGATCAGGAGGCCGAACGCTTCGCCTGGGACGACGTGATTGAACCGGGACAACAGATTCAG
>CAYMSY010000528.1:0-2553 GCA_964393195.1 uncultured Alcaligenaceae bacterium
TGGCTGATTTGCGCACCATCGAAGCCTCTTTGTGCAGCCACGACGCAGAAGCCGCGTGCAGTGATTGACCGCCTCAGCTACTTCTACGAGCACGAAAACTCCAACATTCACCGTGCCGCGCATGAACTGGCCGCACGTGCGACGGATGCTTATGAGTCCGCTCGCAACAAGGTCGCGCGCTTCATCGGCGCGAGCTCTGCAGAAGAAATCATCTTAGTGCGCGGCGCGACCGAGGCGATTAATCTGATCGCAAAATCGTGGGGTGCCAAAAATATCGGCGAGGGCGACGAGATCATCGTGTCGCACCTCGAACACCATGCGAACATCGTGCCCTGGCAGCAGCTCGCCGCAGAGAAAGGCGCGAGGATTCGCGTCATTCCGGTGGATGACACGGGGCAGGTTATTCTGTCCGAGTACGAACGCCTGCTCAATCCGCGTACGAAACTCGTCGCCGTGACGCAAGTGTCCAACGCGCTGGGCACCGTCGTTCCGGTCAAGGAGATCATCGAGGGGGCACATCGCGCAGGTGCACTCGCACTGGTTGACGGCGCACAATCGGTCTCGCATCTGCGCGTGAACGTGCAGGCGCTGGACGCTGATTTCTTCGTCTTCTCGGGCCACAAAGTGTTTGGCCCTACAGGTATCGGCGTGGTCTACGGCAAGCGGGCGCTGCTTGAAGACATGCCGCCATGGCAAGGCGGTGGCAACATGATTGCTGACGTGACTTTCGAGCGCACGGTGTTTCACGGGCCACCCGCTCGGTTTGAAGCGGGTACAGGCAACATTGCTGATGCAGTGGGTTTGGGCGCGGCGATTGACTATGTGGAACGTATCGGTATCGAAAATATCGCTCGCTACGAGCACGATCTGCTCGCCTACGCGACGCATGCGATCAAGGACATTCCGGGATTGCGGCTCATTGGTACCGCGCAGAACAAGGCCAGCGTGCTCTCGTTCGTGCTCGCCAATCACAAACCGGAAGATGTGGGCCGTGCGCTGAACGAAGAGGGCATCGCCGTGCGTTCTGGCCATCACTGCGCGCAGCCCATCCTTCGACGGTTTGGCGTGGAGGCGACGGTACGTCCGTCGCTCGCCTTCTACAACACCTGCGAAGAGGTGGATCGACTTGCTGCCGTCGTACGGCGACTGTCGGGCCGCTGATCGCGCGAATGACGCGGCATTTGCCGCAATTGCGCCGGAAACGCTACGATTGGCTGTATGGCCAAATCAAACGCCCGGCGAGTTACCACCATTGATCCACGGTCACGAGCGCTCACGTGGTTGCGCGATCACGGATCGCCGCGTCTGGTGATGTCACTGATGCTGGCGTCTACGATTGGCTGCGGGTTTCTGGCATCGGTTGCATTGCACCAGATCGGCCTCGGTTCGCCGCTGCTGCGCTATCCGATTGCGGTGCTGTTTGCATGGGGCGTGTTTCTTGCGCTGGTGAGCGTCTGGGTATGGTGGCAACGTAGCGAGAACGCGCGTGTGGAAAACGCGCGCAGTGCAGTGCGTCGCGACAGTTCGTCAGGCAGCATTGATCTCCCCGCTGGCAGTGGCTCTGGGGGCGGTGGCGGCGGTTCGTCGTGGGGAGGTGGTGGCGGGCGATTCGGCGGCGCCGGCGCCAGCGACTCGTTTGCGGAGGGACCGACCGAGGGTTTCGCCAGTGGCTTTGTTTCGGGCAGTAGTTCCGGGGGCGGGAGCAAGGGCGGCGGCTGGGATCTTGATCTGGGCGGTGGCGACGAAATCGGGTTCGTCGTATTGCTGATCGGGATTATTGTGGTTGCGGCCGCAGTGTTTGGCGTCGTCTTTTATGCCGTCTATAGTGCGCCAACGTTCTTCGCGGAGCTCCTGATCGACGGCGGTGTCGGCACCTGGCTTTACAAGCGGGCGGACGTCGCGCATCGGCCTGACTGGCTGACGACGGCAATGAGGCGCAGCGTTTGGCCGGTCGTGGTGCTGCTGGTCCTGTTCGTTGCTTTAGCCTTGGTGATGAAGAACGTGGCGCCTGGCGCAACAACCCTGGGTCAAGCCTGGCATGTGGTGACGGCGACCCGATAGCTTCGGCGCCAAACTGGTTTGCGGTCGCTTTTTGCTTTTATCGGCGATCAGGTGCGCCGATGCAAAACAGGTGCCGGCGCGGGGTTGCTGGGCGCCCTTAAGGCGTGGTCTTGTGAAGTGTCTATATCCGGTTTTTCGTTAACAGCTTTTCGGTTTTTCGTTTTTTTGCCCTTATTGAATAGGGCTTAGCGCCTAAAAACACAGAAAATAGGCTAAAGTCGACTTTTAATATTTATTGGCTCTAAGCCCCATGAAATAGACGATCCAGCGACAAGTTGTTATTGAATCATGCCCGCTGCTGCGGTGGTGTTGGTGGCTGGATCGACCAGCACGAACGCACCCAGGGCGGCGCTCCGGGCAAACGCAGCAAGCGGCAAAGCCTGCGCAAATTCGATCTCCGCGCGCACCAGGTCGTTGGCGCCGACGTTGGGAGGTGCCGCCGTATCGCCTTCGCTTCCCGCGTCGCGCCATTGCCCTTTCGCGAGATCGAGG
>CAYMSY010000529.1:0-2545 GCA_964393195.1 uncultured Alcaligenaceae bacterium
CCACGTCCTTCGATTCCAGTTGCCCAACGAGTTTGTAGATGTCATTGCCGGGAAACAGATCCGTGCATTGCGCGGTGATCGGAATCAGGTACGGCAATACGCGTGAAGCCAGCTTCGGCGCCTCCATGCCGCCAATGCGCTGCTTCAGGTAGAACGCCGCCCGTGCGCCGGTTTCGGCCATGTCGATGTGCGGATAGGTGCGATACGCGACCAGCATTTCGGCATGCCTGAACATTTCGGGCGTGGTGTTCGAGTGCAGGTCGAGACTCACCGCGATCGGCATCTTCGGCCCGACAATCGCTCGTACACGACGCAGCAGCTCACCCTCGCCGTCAGGATGCGAATCCGTCACCATCGCGCCGTGCAGATCAAGGTAGATCATGTCGGCGTTTGCTTTACGGATGCCCTCGCAGATCGCGCCCGCGATTCGCTCGAAGGCGTCGTCGGTCACCTGCGCGCTCGGGCTCGCGGCGGCCCATGCGGTCGGGATCAGCGCATGGGCAGCGCCCATTTCCTTCATGAACCCGGAGATCGGAATGTTTTGATTCTGGAAGCGCTCGAAGATTTCCTCGCCAATCGAGACTGGCGGCCAGCCACCACCCTGCACGAAACGCTCATAGGTCGCACGCGAGGGCGCGAAGGTGTTGGTCTCGTGTTGAAAGCCACCGATTGCAATGCGCATGTCAGGGATGAAAAGTCATGAAAACAGACCCTCAATGTAGTACAACGCTCGCTGGCCAACGGTCACCCGCTTCATTCTTTTCCCATCGAAGGACGCCCCATGCTCAACGACGCCCTGCTCGCCTGGTTCCATCACATCGCTGCTTTTGGTCTGGCCGCCGTACTCGTCGTCGAAATGGCGATCTGCAAACCGGGCCTGGACGCGCGGCAGATGCGGATCCTGAACCTTTACGACCTGCTTTACGGCATCTTTGCGGGCCTGTTGCTCGTTGCCGGTTTCCTGCGTGTGTATCTGGGCGCCAAGGGATCGGCGTTTTACTGGAGCAACCCGGTGTTTCACACCAAGCTCACGTTCTTCATCCTGATGGGTCTGCTGTCGATCATGCCGACCGTTCGCTACATCCGCTGGCGAAAGGCGTTTGCGCTCGACCCGAACTTCACGCCAACCGACGCCGAGATCAAGCGCACGCGCCTGCTGCTGCATTTTCAGGCGACGTTGCTGCTGTTCATGCCGCTGCTCGGCGCGCTGATGGCGCGCGGGATCGGCATCACACGCTGATTCGGTGGCGGCCACCGGACACTTTTCCGCCCACGTGCGCACCGCATGTAGGCCGCACAGAAGAGCAACGAAAGCGCTCACGCGCGAGTCCGATCGGGTACCTGATTGCATATCATCGTGGCTATCAGCTTTTCCGTGAAAAGCCCATTCAATAGCGGCTTACAAGCGTGAAACCGCAATAGTCGACAAATGCGCATATTCGCTCACAAGCCCTTTGCAAAGGTCATTCGCACAAAAAGCTATAGCGCAAATGGCCGGCGATTCTGCTGCCTGTGACGTCTACGTTGGCCGCTCTTGAACTGGCTCCAGTGGCTCTGTAGCCGACGGGCATGAGAGAGAATGCTGACTTGGGCATTTGCAGCAAAGTCCGCCGACACCGCGAAACCATGTCTGCCGTCGCCCGCCCCTCGCCCATCCGGCGAGAACCTGCATCCCCGAGTCGCTGACGCGTCGTCAGCCCGTCCCAACGATTGCCGAAAATACTCATGACCGCTTCCACCGCCTACCCCAACGTCCAGCTTCTCATCAACAACGAATGGCGCGCCGCCCGCAGTGGCGCCACGCTGCTCGTGCACAACCCCGCCGATGGCTCCGTGGTCGGCACCGTCGCCAAGGCCAGCATCGCCGATCTCGATGACGCGCTCGCCGCTGCGGCCAAGGGTTTTGAGGTCTGGAAGAACACGCCCGCCGTTGAGCGCTCGAAAATCATGCGCGCTGCCGCCGCGATCCTGCGCGAGCGCACCGATGCCATCGCGCACGTAATGACGCTCGAACAAGGTAAACCGCTCGGCGAAGCAAAAGTCGAAATCGGCATGTCGGTCGACATCATCGAATGGTTCGCCGAGGAAAGCCGTCGTGTGTACGGCCGCATCGTATCGCCGCGCTCGATGAGCCAGCAGCAAATGGTGCTCAAGGAGCCGGTCGGCCCGGTCGCCGCGTTCACGCCGTGGAACTTCCCGATCAATCAGGTCGTGCGCAAACTCTGCGGCGCGCTCGCCACCGGCTGCTCGATGATCGTCAAGGCCGCGGAAGAAACGCCTGCCTCGCCCGCCGAACTGATCCGCGCCTTCGTCGACGCCGGCCTGCCGCCGGGCGTTGTGGGCCTCGTTTACGCCGACCCGGCCGAGATCAGCAACTACCTGATTCCGCATCCGGTCATCCGCAAGATCACCTTCACCGGCTCGACGCCGGTCGGCAAGATGCTCGCCTCGCTCGCGGGCAAGCACATGAAGCGCCTGACGATGGAGCTGGGCGGTCACGCGCCGGTGATCGTCGCGGCTGATGCCAACATCGCGCACGCCGTGA
>CAYMSY010000530.1:0-2544 GCA_964393195.1 uncultured Alcaligenaceae bacterium
GCTATGCCGCACAGCGGCCGAAGTGATGTGCGCCCAGCGTGACGAGACCGGCAAGACGGTGTTTCCGGTCGGTGGAGTGCGGGTGTTGGCGTATCCGGCGGCGCACAGCGCGGTCGCGGACGGCGGCGCTGCAGGACGCGCTGCGAATGGAGATGGCGACTATGCGTTCGTCTACCTGAACCTGCGCATGGCGGCCGGGCGCAGCGCGGCAACACACGCCTCTGTTGGCGCAGCGCTGGAAGCGTGTGTGAAAGCGCACTTCGCGCCGCTGCTGACAACGCGGCACATCGGCATTACGTTGCAGATTGACGAAGGCCGCGAAGTGTTTGACGCAAAGAACAGTTCATTGCACCCGCTGTTCATGAAGAAGGACTGACCGCATGCTGCCGCAGGAAACCATCACCGCGCTGGCGAAACAGCTCTACGATGCCCGCAAGAACCGAGCGCCGTTGCGTCACTTTTCGAAGCAACATCCACAGATGACCATTGAGGACGGCTACGCCATCCAGCGTGAGTGGGTCAAGCTTGAGCTGGCGGATGGGCGCACGATTCGCGGTCGCAAGATCGGCCTCACCTCGCGGGCGATGCAGGTCTCGAGCCAGATCTCCGAGCCGGATTACGCGCCGCTGATGGATGACATGTTTTTTGATGCCGGGGGCGACATCCCGATGTCTCGTTTCATTGCGCCTCGCGTGGAAGTGGAGCTGGCCTTCATCCTCGGCAAGCCACTCAAAGGCCTAGGCGTCACGCTCTATGACGTGCTTTCGGCGACTGAATACGTAACACCTGCCATCGAAATCATCGACGCACGCATCGAACAGTTCGACCGCGACACAAAAGCGATGCGCAAGGTGTTTGACACCATTTCCGACTTCGCAGCCAATGCGGGTATCGTGCTCGGTGGGCGTCCGGTGAAACCGATGGACGTCGATCTGCGCTGGGTTGGCGCGTTACTGCACAAGAACGGCGTGATCGAGGAATCGGGCCTTGCCGCCGCCGTGCTCCATCATCCGGCCAATGGTGTGGCGTGGTTGGCCAACAAGATCGCGCCGTACGATGAACAGCTCAATGTTGGCGACGTCGTACTCGCCGGATCGTTCACGCGTCCGGTGAGCGCCGCTGCGGGCGACACTTTTCACGTCGACTACGGGCCGCTCGGCTCGGTCGCATTCAGGTTCGTTTGAGGTACATATGATGCCTGCTTTCACCCGCCCCGCGCGTTTCTCGCCCGAAGAATGGGATGCCCGCGTGCAGCTTGCGGCGGCTTACCGCATCTTTGACCACATGGGCTGGGCCGAGCTGATCTACAACCATATCTCGCTGCGGGTGCCGGGTGAAGAGGGGCGCTTTCTGGTCAATCCCTTTGGCCTGCATTACAGCGAAGTGACCGCGTCGAATCTGGTCAAGGTCGACGTCGACGGCAACATCATCGGCCATAGTGACTGGCCGATCAATCCTGCAGGCTTTACTTTCCACGGCGCCATTCACGCGACTCACGCACACGCGCACTGCGTGATGCATGTACACACAACGCCTACGATGGCGATCTGCTGTCTGGAAGATGGCTTGTCGTTCACCAATTTCTATGCCGCACATCTGTGGGACAAGATTGCCTATCACGACTTCGAGGGCATCACGGTGCACCATGAAGAGGGCAAGCGCATCCTCGCGAGCGCGGGCGACAAGCCGGTGCTGCTGCTGCGCAATCACGGGCCTGTCGTCATCGGACAGACCCTGCCGATGGCGTTTTCGTACATGTGGGTGCTGCAGCGCGCGTGCGAGGTGCAGCTCGCCTCACAGCCGCTCGGCAAGCTGCGGCCGATTGCGGTGCCCGTGCTTGAAGCCTGCGTACGTGATGCGCTGAATTTCAATCCGAAATACGGCGCCGGCGCGGATTCGTTTGCCGCCCTGCAGCGTCTGGTGGATCGCGTGGACCCGAGCTATCGCAGCTAGGGCTTCCGGTCCAATCCGTCGCCGCAAAAAGCAAAACGGCCAGACAATGTCTGGCCGTTTCCGCATGTGGATCGGGAACCGCTTAGTTCTCAATCACTTTGCGCATCTGTTTCATCGCCTTGACTTCGATCTGGCGAATGCGCTCTGCAGAGACGCCGTATTTGTCGGCGAGCACTTGCAGCGTTTCTTCCTGATCTTCGGCGAGCCAGCGGCGTGTGATGATGTCGCGTGAGCGGTCATCCAGCTCGGTCAGCGCGCGCTTCAGGCCTTCGCTCTGGACACGGCTGGTCTGTTCAACTTCAATGATGCGTGCCGGGTCACCGCTTTCGTCCGCTGCAAGATACGCAACTGGCGAAATCGCCTCGGATTCGCTGTCGTCGGGCGTGCCATCCATCGGGATGTCGCGTCCGGACAACCGCATGTTCATCTCGAACACTTCTTCCGGCTTGACGTTCAGTTCTTTCGCGATGCGCTTGGCCTCGGCCTGGGTCAGCGCATGTTCGCCCGAGCGCATGGCGCGCAGGTTGAAGAACAGTTTGCGCTGGGCCTTGGTCGTGGCGACCTTGACCATGCGCCAGTTCTTCAGGATGT
>CAYMSY010000531.1:0-246 GCA_964393195.1 uncultured Alcaligenaceae bacterium
CAGGTGTTGTATTGCGACGTCGGCGAACACTTCGCGGCGAATGATGCCGGCCTCAATCAGTTTCAGGAAACCGTTGACGAACATTTCCGAGCAGCCGTACAGCCCCTTATCAAAGCGGCCGAATTCACGTCCTGCCGTGCCGTCGGGGCAGAGGCTTTCCATGATGCGGCGGTATTCGTCGCCATGACGATCGCGCACGATGAGTGCCTGGCCAATGGCGTCGCCGAGTGAGCCGATGCCGATCTG
>CAYMSY010000531.1:256-2538 GCA_964393195.1 uncultured Alcaligenaceae bacterium
TACTCGAACGCGAAGCCCTTGATGTTGGCGCGGTTGGCGAGGAAGCCGAGATCGGGCTGCGGTTCCTGCCCGATGGCATCACCGAGCGAGCCGATGCCGATCTGCAACGTGCCGCCATCGGTGACGAGGCTGCTGGCGTGCAGGCCGATTGCATAGTCGGCGGCAGTCACCTTGTTGTTGGGCGGTGCGAAGAGGGCATGCGTGCCCGCCGGATCGGTCACCACGATGTCGAAAAACTCCGGCCCGACTTCGGCGCCATTCGGCATGAAGGGCATCTGCTGGTTGATCACGCCAATGGTCAGCAGGGGCTGTCCCGCTTCACGCAATTTTTCGATGACCTCGAACACGACATCCGGGTTGCTCGACAGGCTCAGCCGCAGCGCGCTGCCTTCGCCCTTGCTCGCCACCGCCTGCGCAATGACGTTCATGCCCTGTACGGCCATGTCACGCGCGACGAAGGTGTAGTTGGTGGAGATGTAGCCCTGCTGCGCGGCGGCGTTGCCCACGTAGTCGCCGGTTTTCATGAAGAACTCGCGCACTTCCACGTTCGGCGGCAGCGCATGCGCGCGCAGGTCCTTCACATACTCAAGGTCAGGATAGTCACCAAAAACGCGCCCAACCAGCGGCTCCAGAAAGTGCTGCTCCAACTCGCTCTTGCCGACCGGTTTTTCGAGCGACAGTGCGGTGATGATGCGCAGTTTGCGCGCCGGATTGCCCTTGATGCGCCGATACAGCGCATTGACGAACGGATTCGGTTTGCCAATGGCGAGCGGGATGCCGAGCACGATGTCGCCGGGAATGGTGTCAAGCAGGTGATCGACGGCGGCGTCAATCGAATCGATCATCAGTGGCTTGGCCATGGGTCCTCCGTATTGGCTGTTCAGCTCAATGGACTGTAAATCCGGCGGCGGTCGCGGCCGTTGATTTGCCGCAATCTTCGCCGGCAGAGCTACGGACCGGCGTGCAAATGACGGGCAAAAGGCCAATTGCGGGACAGTAACCATGCTGCGGGGACGGATTTCGCGTAATCTCACGGCAAAGCGCGGGTCCGCCACGGGAGGGGCGGCCGCTGCCCGATTTGCCAAGGAGGATTGATGAGCGACGACGCACCTGCCGGGAGCCCCCCGGCGACGGGTGGTAGCACCGAACCCAACACTCTGCTGGTGCCCATCCGGACGGCGCTGCCGTGGCGAAATGTGTTGCGCTGGCTGCGTCTCGGCTGGGCGGACTATGCCGCGTCGAGGCCGGTTTCGACGTGGTTCGGCCTCGGTTTCGTGGTGATGGGGCTGGTGCAGCTGCTGATCTTCGCCCGTGCACCGGCGTACTCGATGGCGATGATTTCCGGCTTTTTGCTGGTCGGGCCGTTTCTGTGCACGGCGCTGTATCAGATTTCGCAGACGCTTGAGCGCGGTGAAACGCCGTCGCTGCTGGCCGCTGCGCTGGCGTTTCGGCCGGTGCTCGCCAATATTGGCATCTTTGCGGCGGTGCTGCTGGTGCTTGAGCTGCTCTGGGGGCGCGCGTCGCTGGTCGTTTTCGCGCTTTTCTATCAGGGCGGGTTGCCGAGTACGGCAGATTTGCTGGCGGCGCTGGCGAAATTCACCAACGTGGATTTCCTGATTGCCTACGTCGTGGTCGGCGCGATTTTCGCGACGCTGGTGTTTGTGGTGAGCGCGGTGGCCATACCGATGCTGCTCGACCGGCGCACCGACGCCATCACAGCCGGGCTTACCAGTGTGCGCGCCTGCCTCGGCTCGCCGTCGACGATGGCAGTATGGGCCGGCACCATCGTACTGCTGACGCTGTTGGCGATGCTGCCGGGGTTTGTCGGGCTGATCGTGGTGGGGCCCTGGCTCGGGCATGCGACCTGGCATGCCTATCGCGATCTGGTGGTTGCCGAAGGAACGGTCGATAAAGCGATAGAGCCGCCGGGTGTTGCCTGACAACTTTTTTATCAAATGACTTCTACAAAGGGCTTGGCATCTAATTTATGCAAATGTCGACTATTTGCATAATGCGATTCCAAGCCCGATGCAGAAAGGCTTGCAGGAAAAAGATGATGATGAGCGGGAGCGACCCGAACAATCATCAGTTCAGGTTTCAGGCAGGAGGCGTCCGGTAGAATTTCACTTTCCCGCTCGAGCTTTCCATGACCAAATACGTGTTCGTGACCGGCGGGGTGGTGTCTTCTCTCGGAAAAGGCATCGCCGCCGCCTCTCTCGCCGCGATTCTCGAATCGCGCGGCCTCAAGGTCACCCTCATCAAGCTGGATCCGTACCTCAACG
>CAYMSY010000532.1:0-2528 GCA_964393195.1 uncultured Alcaligenaceae bacterium
TACGACTTGGTTTTGATCGACCTCGGGTTGCCGAGAAAGGACGGTTTGGAGGTGTTGAAGTCGCTCCGCGCCAGCAAGAATCGCGTGCCTGTGCTGATTGCCACCGCACGCGACACGATCGAACAACGCATTGCGGGCCTCGATGCGGGTGCCGATGATTATGTGCTGAAGCCGTATGACTCGGACGAGCTGCTGGCACGAATTCGCGCCTTGCTTCGACGCAGCAGTGGTCGTGCGGAGCCGATCTACGAATACCTGAACGTCACCATTAATCCGGTAACTCGTGAGGTCACCGTTGATGGCCATCCCATTGTGCTGTCGGGCCGCGAGTGGGCGGTCCTTGAGCCGCTGTTGGCGCGCCCCGGGATGATTCTTTCCCGGCAGCAGTTGGAGGAAAAACTGTACGGCTGGAAAGACGACGTCAGCAGCAATGCGGTCGAAGTCTATGTACATGGCCTTCGCAAGAAGTTGGGCGCCAAGCTCATCCAGAACGTCCGCGGCGTCGGCTATTTGGTGCCAAAGCAATGAAACTCACCAAACCCAACTCAGCGTATTCGCTAAAGAGTCGCTTGCTTTGGCTGCTGTTCTCCGCCATCAGCGTTACCGCGATCATGCAAGCTGCAATTGCCTACAAAACTTCCCTCGACGAAGCGAACGAAATTTTCGACTATCACATGGAACAAGTGGCGCGGTCATTGCGCGGCGGATTGCCGACCAGTTCCATCGTCGAGAAATTCATCCGCGGCGGGGAAGAAGAGAATTTTGACCTCGTCATTCAGGTATGGTCGTTGGATGGCGCGCCCGTATTCATTTCGGCAGCGCGCGCGGCCCTCCCGCAGAGAGCCGTATTCGGCTTTTCGGATGCCGACGCGAATGGCAAGAGCTATCGCGTCTTCTCGATGCAAACGCCAAATCGCGTCATACAGATTGCGCAGGAAATGTCGGCCCGTCACGAATTGGCTCAATCCCTGGCAATGAGGACGGTCCTGCCCATTTTGTTGCTTGCGCCGATCCTGCTCGGCCTGGTGTGGTGGTTGGTGACTCGTGCCGTCGATCCCATTCTGGACGCTCAGCGCCAGGTCGCTTCACGGGAAGCTGATGACCTCTCGCCACTGGCTTGCAAAGGCTTGCCGGATGAAGTCAAACCCCTCGTGGTTGAGCTGAACCTGTTGTTTGAACGCTTGCGGCAGGCTTTTGCAACCCAGAAGGCCTTCATCGCGGATGCGGCACACGAACTACGTTCGCCGCTCGCCGCGCTACGTCTGCAGGCGCAAAGTATTCTGCGAAGCGACAATGAAGAGGCGCGCGATACCGGGGCACGTCGCCTGATCGGTGGCGTCGATCGCGCCACCAAGCTTGTCGAGCAACTTCTCTCGCTAGCGCAACAGGAGTCCGGCCAAAGCACAACATCCAGGCTGGATCGGGTGCGATTGATCGATGTTGTCCAGTTGGCAATATCGGACGTGATTGCTCTTGCGCAGCAAAAGCAGATGGATCTTGGTTTGGCCCCGGGCGACGCGGGCCTGATGCACGCGAATGGCGAGAGCCTGCGCATCCTTGTCCGCAATCTGCTGGAAAACGCGATCAAGTACACGCCGGTCGGGGGCGTAATCGATATTGCCATTGAGCAAACCGATTCCGGAGTCCGTTTGTTCGTGGAGGACAGCGGGCCGGGGATTGCGCCGGAACATCGCGAGCGCGCTTTTGATCGCTTTTATCGCGCGGGTGGCAGCGAGGAAACGGGCAGCGGCCTCGGGCTTGCCATTGTGAAAGCCATCGCAGAACAGCATGGCGCCAAAATTGCGCTGAAGTCTTCCGGCCGACTCGGCGGGTTGAAGGTGACAATCGATTTCCAACCTGACGATGACCGAGCGAAGTCTCAATCTACCGCATTGCATGACATGAATTCCCAATAACCCTGATCCCGGAGTAAGAATTATGAACACACCCAGTCGCGAAGGTGCGATGTCCATGCTCAACAAAGTGCCGGAAGTCACCCTGTACTTCTGGGTCATCAAAATCATGGCCACCACCGTCGGAGAAACGGCGGCGGATTTTCTGAACACCAAACTCAACCTCGGCTTGACCAATACGTCGCTGGTGATGGGCGCGCTATTGCTCGCCGCGCTGGCCGGACAGGTTCGCGCGCGCAAGTACGTGCCTTGGATCTACTGGGTGGCTGTCGTGTTGATCAGCGTCGTAGGTACGTTGATCACCGACAACCTCACCGACCATTTCGGCATCCCTCTGCCACTGACCACTGCGGTCTTCGGTATTGCATTGGCGGCGACCTTTGCCGTTTGGTACGCGAGTGAGAGGACGTTATCGATCCATACGATATTCACCACCAAGCGCGAACTATTCTATTGGGCCGCGATTTTGTTCACTTTTGCGCTAGGCACTGCCGCCGGCGACCTATTGGCTGAAAGCTTGAAGCTCGGATACCTGCGATCGGCGATGATCTTCGGTGCCGGCATCGGATTGGTGGCATTGGCCTACTATGTTTTCAAGCGAAACGCGATCCTGGC
>CAYMSY010000533.1:0-257 GCA_964393195.1 uncultured Alcaligenaceae bacterium
AAAGACCCGTCGAAGATTGATATGGTGATCTTCCGTGAAAACACCGAGGACATTTATGCCGGAATCGAGTTCATGGCGGGCAGTGACCAGTGCAAGAAGCTCATGAACTTCCTGCAGACAGAAATGGGCGTCAGGAAAATCCGCTTTCCGGACACGTCCTCGCTGGGCATCAAGCCGGTGTCACAGGAAGGTACCGAGCGCCTCGTGCGGGCCGCCTACAAGTACGCGATCGCCAACAACCGCAAGTCGGTGACCAT
>CAYMSY010000533.1:286-2506 GCA_964393195.1 uncultured Alcaligenaceae bacterium
GCAAATTGGCAAATTGGCGCTGAATGGGGACCTGGCCGGTGTCGAGCGCTGGAAGGACGTGATTGCCGACGCTTTCCTGCAGCAGATTCTGCTGCGTCCAGCGGAATACGACGTGGTGGCGACGCTCAACCTCAATGGCGACTACATCTCGGACGCGCTGGCGGCTCAGGTCGGCGGCATCGGAATTGCGCCCGGCGCGAACATTTCGCTGGAGTACGCCTGTTTCGAGGCGACACACGGCACGGCACCCAAGTACGCCGGTCAGGACAAGGTGAATCCCGGTTCGCTGATCCTTTCGGCCGAAATGATGCTGCGACACATGGGCTGGACGGAGGCGGCCGACCTGATCATCAGGTCAATGGAGGCAACGATCGGCGACAAGGTCGTAACCTATGATTTCGCGCGCTTGATGGACGGGGCCAAAGAGGTGTCCTGCTCGGCGTTCGGTGACGCCATGATCGCCCGCATGTAGCGGCGCTCTGGCAAAAGAAAAAGGGCCGCGGTTGCGGCCCTGTTTCATTGCACGTTCCGTTGGTGGCTGTGCACCACCGGGACGGCACCCGGCAGCTATTACTGCGGGTTCTGGATGTTGGATGCCTGCTTGCCTTTTGGACCAGCAACTACCTCGAAAGCCACTTTCTGACCCTCTTTCAGCGAACGGAAACCGTCCATCTGAATCGCGGAGAAGTGCGCAAACACATCATCCGTGCCGTCGTCGGGCTTAATGAAGCCAAACCCCTTGGCGTCGTTAAACCATTTCACAGTGCCTGTTGTCATAAAAATACTCCCTACGACCTTGCTTTGCTTGTTTTGTACGGCTCGAGCCAGGCTTCGTGATCACGGGGGCAACCCCGCCAAATAACGCCAGCACCAGTTCGCCGACCGATGTTGTACAGTTATACAACCCTGTTAGTCAAGCGGTTAAATCAAGGCTGCGGCAGATTTTTCTTTGACTCGCAGGTATTGCGACACTGGCGGGACAGGGCCGCTGCCCGGGGTGGTCGCTGGCATGCCGTATGCTCTTGAATTCCTGATTTTGTGACCGATATTTGAGCTCAGGCGTGGTGTATTTCCGGATCAGTCCGCAGGTACATTCCGCTCGATCCGGAGTAAGTCAAATCGTTGTATGGCCGTTCATTCCCCCAATCCCAACCGCGACGCCAATGACGATTCGGTGCTTGAGGCCGAACGTGTTGATACCAGGCCGCCGCCGATGTATCGCGTGTTGCTGCTGAATGACGACTACACGCCGATGGATTTTGTGGTCGGTGTGCTGCAGCAGGTTTTCGCCATGACCCGCGAGCAGGCGACGCATGTGATGTTGCAGGTGCACCGGACTGGCATGGGTACGTGTGGTGTTTTTACAAAGGAAGTGGCTGATACGAAGGTTGCGCAGGTCGTGGAACTTGCCGAGTCCTACCAGCATCCGCTTCAGTGTACGATGGAGCCTGACTAGATCGGCGAAAGCGCAAGGTCGCAATCGTCAATGTGGCAGGCGAACCCACCAACGCTGCGATGTTGCAGCCGTGGGTACGAGCCGGTGGCAAGGCCGGCAGCAAGGCAGTTCAAATGATCGCGCAAGAGTTGGAAGGCAGTTTGCACATGGCGTTCGTGGAAGCACGACAGAAGCGCCATGAGTTCATTACGGTCGAGCATCTATTGCTTGCCATGCTCGACAACCCGAGCGCGGCGGAAGTTTTGCGCGCCTGTGCGGTCGATCTCGATGAGCTGCGCACAGCGCTCGCCAATTTCATCAATGAACACACGCCCCGTCTGCCGCAAAACAGCGAGAGCGACACCACGCCGACACAAGGCTTCCAGCGCGTGATCCAGCGTGCGATCCTGCATGTGCAATCGTCAGGCAAGAAAGAGGTCACCGGCGCCAATGTGCTGGTTGCAATCTTCGGCGAGAAGGATTCGCACGCGGTTTATTTCCTCAACCAGCGCGGCGTCACACGTCTCGACGTGGTGAACTACATCAGTCACGGCATCAGCAAGGTGCCGAAAGACAAGAACGAAAAAGCCGAAGCCGGCAACGGCGAGCAGGAGAAGGAAGAGGCCCCGCAGGGTGCGCTCGAAAATTTCACGGTCAATCTCAACGCGCAGGCCAAGGCCGGCAAGATTGATCCGATGATCGGCCGCGCGGCCGAGCTTGAGCGCCTGGTTCAGGTGCTCTGCCGCCGCCGCAAGAACAATCCGCTGCTCGTCGGAGAAGCCGGC
>CAYMSY010000534.1:0-2494 GCA_964393195.1 uncultured Alcaligenaceae bacterium
GCGATCAAGCAGACACTGGATCCGCTCGGCATCATGAATCCGGGCAAGTCGCTGGGGGATTTCGCGTGAAGGTTTGTGTATTGGGCGCCGGTGCGATCGGCGGCTGGATGGGCGTGAAACTTGCGCGGGCGGGGCACGAGGTGAGTGTGCTGGCGCGGGGTGCGACGCTGGCGGCGATTCGTGCCGAGGGCTTGCGGCTGATCGAGGCGGGCGAGACGGTTGCGGTGAACGTCGCAGCGAGCGACAACCCCGCCGATCTTACGGCGCAGACCCATCCCGATCTGCTGATCGTCGCCGTGAAATCGCAGGGGCTGCGCGATGCGGCGCTGGCCGCGAAGCCGCTGATCGGACCGAATACGATGGTGCTGACCGCGATGAACGGCGTGCCGTGGTGGTTCTTTCATCGCAGCGACCGCCCGCTCGCCGGCACCGCGCTCACGAGCATCGACCCGAGCGGCGAGATCGCGGCGAGCATCCCGTCAGGGAACGTGATCGGCTGCGTGGTGCACGCCGCCTGCTCGGTCGACGCACCCGGCCTGATCCGGCACAAAATGGGCGCGCGACTGATCATCGGCGAACCCGGAGGAGCGGGGCAAAGCGTTGCGCAGGGCGTCAACAGCGAGCGTCTGGCTGCACTGCACGCTGCGCTGACGGCGGCAGGCTTCGAGTCCGAGGCCAGCACCGACATCCAGCGCGATGTCTGGTTCAAGCTTTGGGGCAACATGACGATGAACCCGGTGTCGGCGATCACGGGCGCCACCACTGACCTGATCCTCGATGATCCGCTGACGCGTGAATTCTGCTCGGCGGTGATGCGCGAGGCAAAGGCGATCGGCGAGCGGATCGGCATCCCGATCACGCAAACGCCCGACGAGCGCCACGCCGTCACCCGCAAGCTGGGTGCGATGAAAACCTCGATGCTGCAGGACGTGGAGGCCGGGCGCAGCATCGAGCTTGATGCGCTGGTTGCAGCGGTGGTCGAGATCGGCGCCAAAGTCGGCGTACCGACGCCGTATGCGAGTGCGCTGTTCGGGCTGGCCCGGCTCACGGGGCGGGTGCGCGGGCTTTACTGAGTTTGACAGCTTTTTGCTGAAAGCCCCAACGGAAAAGGGCTAAGGCGCACAATCAGCCAAAAGTCGATAAGCGGTTAAATCACGCGCCAAGCCCAATGCCATTGCGCCTTTGAGGGAAAAGATGCTACCCTGACGTCGCAGGGTTGACGCTGTTTGCGTCTGCTCGTGCACGGCAGCGCAACGACGCTGCGGGTTTACGGGGGAAGCGATGACAGGTCTCGCGACGGTACGGAGGGCTACGGCGCCGACAATGGTGGCGCCGGTTCGGCTGCGTGCCATGTCCACGTTGGTGTCAGCGGCCCTGCCAGCGTTCTTCTCGGCATTGGCGCCGCTCGCACAGGCGGCCGATAACGCAGCACCGGCGATACCCGGGCAGCTTGCCGCCGGATCTGCTGGCGGCTGGCTGCTGATGGGCATCTTCCTTCAGTTGCTGATCACGATCCCACCGATCTTGCTCCTGCATCGCAAGTGGGCGAACGGGCGCCTCAACGCTGCGATCAGCGTGCTTGCCTGCGCGGTGATGGCTGCGCTGTACTGGTTTGCCGGTGGTGGCACGCCGCGATCGTGGCTTGCCGCAGGATGGGCGGTGATCGCCATCCTGTTGCTGCTGACCTGGGCGACGTGGAAAGGGCAGCCGGTCCGCAAGCAGGCGCCACATCCGCCGCCGCAACCAAAGTCGAAGCGGCACAAGAAGCCGCGCAGCCAGGCGCAGCAGGCGTATCGTCAGAGCCGCAGCGGCGTGCGCCCGAGCTGGGCGCATCGCGGTGGCCTTGGCATGGTCGGCGGCTTTCTGGCGATCGTGTTCGTCGGCACCTCGGAAGTGGACGTGGTCCTGTTGATCATCTCGGCGGTCATCTGGGCCGTGTTCGCGTTGGTGCTCTGCAACAGCATGGTCTACGCGCTGATGCCACGGCCGACCATGCGTGGATCAGGCGGATCGTCGGACAGTTATTCCAGCGACAGCGGCTGGGGCAGTGACTCGTCGGGCGGCGATTCAGGCGGCAGTGATTCCGGTGGTGGCGGTGATTCGGGCGGTGGTGGTTCGTCGGAGTGACGGTTGCACCGCGAGTGCATGGCAAAAGAGAACGGGGGATGACAATGGACGAAATTTCACGCATTTGGCATCGCAGCGACAGAAAACGCCGCATGGCCGCGTGGTGGCTTGCCAGCGCCGCCGCGCTCTGCCTCGCGCTGACAACGCTCGGCGCACGGGCCGACGACGAAACGCCGGTGCCGGCAGCGGCGGGTTACGTCGTCGATACCACCGGCAGCGTCAGCGCAGCAGATCGCGAGCGACTGGTCGGCATGGCGCGGCAGATCAACCAGTCCACCGGCGCCCAGCTTTTCACCGTGATCGTCGATCACACCGATCCGGAGCCGATCGAAAACTTCGCGCAACGCGTGTTCACCACCTGGAAGCC
>CAYMSY010000535.1:0-2494 GCA_964393195.1 uncultured Alcaligenaceae bacterium
AGCATCCTGGGCTACGGTCGGCATTGAGCGTTTCAGCGGCGCCGATCAGCGTCTTTACGCAGCAAAAAAAGCGAATCAACTTTTCTCTAAAACCCATATTTCATGGGGCATGGCAGTCAATAAAACCTGAAGTCGACTTCAGGCGTTATGTGGCAGCAAGCCCTGTGCAGACTTGTTTTTACCTGAAAGCTGTATGCGATTTTCGCGCAAATCGGCGAGGTAGTTGAGCCCCGCAATCGCCCGCACGCCGTACCAGCTCACCATCTCGCCGTCGATGAGTTCCACCGGTTGCGCCAGCGCGCCGTCAGCTTTCAGTTCGGCGACGTGCTCATCGCCAAAAAGATAGGGTTCCGTTGACAGGAAAATGCGTTCCGCGTCCTGCCACACGCTGTCGTCGCGCGGCACCTCGGGGTAGCGCTTCGGCGCCTGCAGCGGCAGCGTTTTCCAGCCGACCGTCGCCAGCATGGCACTGATGTAGGTGTCGCGCGACACCGTCATCCACGGGTTCTTCCAGATGGCATAAAGCGCAGTCTGCGTCGGCACCGCCGCACCGACCGAGCGCGCCCTCGCGAGCGCGTCAGCGAGCGCACGCGTGAGCCGCAATGCCGCGTCATCCGCTGAAAACACATGGCCGAGCAACCGGAACAGCAGCGCGTTGTCCTCCGGAATCATCGGGTGCGTCACGATCACATGCGGAATCACGCGACGCAAATGATCGACGGTTTCCTTGCGGTTCTCGTCGATGTTCACGATCACATGGGTCGGCTCGGTCTCGATCAGCTTGCCGACGTTGACGTCCTTGGTACCGCCGACCTTGGGCACGTCGCGCACGGCCGTTTCCGGGTGGATGCAGAACCCGGTGCGCGCCACCACCTTGTCACCCAGTCCGAGTGCAAACAGCGTTTCGGTGATCGATGGAACGAGACAGGCGATGCGCAGCGCGGCAGGATGGGCAAAGCGTGCGTGGCGCTGCCCGATGGCGTCAACAACAGTAGTCATCGCTCTGACGTTGGGCCGCCCCGGAAAAACAAAAGGCCGCCCGATTCACATCAAGGCGGCCTCTGCGATCAGGCAAATGTTATTTCTTGCGTTCGGCGCGTGCCTTGGCAATCAGGAAGTCGAGCCCTGCGCCAACGTCGGCGTTCTTGCCCTTGAGCAGGTGCTGTTGCAGTTTGAACTTGCCGTCGACAAACAGCATCGGCACGCTGTCGACCTGATAGTTTGTCGCCAGCGTCTTGGCGCGGTTCATCTTGCTGTTGATCGCAAACGAACCCCACATTTCCTGGACTTTCTTCGGATCCAGGCCGTTGCTGCCCGCCCATTCGAAGAACACCTTTTCATCAAACAGCTTGATGCCGGCACTGTGAATCGACGAGAACACTTTGGGTGTCAGGTCCTCACGGCCAAGCGCGTCGAGCGTGTAGTAAATCTTGCCGAGCGTTGCCCAGGCCGGCTGAAACGCCACCGGGACGCGCTTGAAGCTCACGTCAGCAGGCACCTTCTTGGTCCACGGACCGAGGAATTCCTCCAGATCGCGGCAATGGTTGCAGCCATAGCTGAAAAACTCGATGACCTCAATCTTGGCACCGGATTCGACCGCCTGAACGTTTTGCAGACGCAGGAATTCCCGGCCCTCGGTCAATTGCTCCTGTGCGCTCGCCGACAGCGACGCAGCCATCACACCTGCCCCGACGCTCAACGCCAGCCATTTGAAGGATTTCACCCAACGAACCATACTGTCTCCGTGTTGTTTTTGAATTGCAGCCGATACGACTAACGTGCGGCGCGTTTAGTTCGCTGACCGCAAACGATTGAAACCGGTGTCAGGGCTTGATCACCGTGACCTCAATGCCTTGCCGGGCAAGGTCTCCGCGCACTTTTCCGGCTTCATCGGGGTCGCGATACGGGCCGACGCGGACCCGATACACGGTGCCCTTGTCCGGAACGTCGGCATTCTGGATCTGTGCTTCGTAGCCGAGCACGGCGAACCGCGCGCGCTGGTTCTCGGCGTCCTGCCGGTTAACGTAAGCGCCCACTTGCAGCCACAGGCGCCCGCGCGCCTCGGCGCTGGGTGACGGCTCAGGATCCGGCCGGGTCGGCTCCGACTTGGACGGAGCCTTCGGCGGCGTCGGGGTCGGAGCCACCGGCGCGACACCTGTCGGTGGCGTGTTCATGGACATGCCCGGCGGCACGACGCGTTCAGCGTCGGATTTCGCCTCGTCCCGGGCCGCGTCCGCCGTCTTCGCGGCGGGCTTTGGGTCGACCTTCGGTTTCGGTGCTTCGACCTTGCCGGGCGACGACGTTTCCGGGCGAAACGGTGTTGCGTTGTAAATCCAGATCGCGAGCACACCGGCGACGACCAGACCGGCGACGAATCCGATCAGGCCGCCGAACAGGAATGCGCCAGTTTTATTGTTGGGAGAGGCTTCCACGATCACATTCTCTCAGGCGCCGACACGCCGAGCAATTGCAATCCATTTTTTAGCACCTGCGC
>CAYMSY010000536.1:0-366 GCA_964393195.1 uncultured Alcaligenaceae bacterium
TGGCAACACTTACCGGCAAGCGCGTACGCAAGCTGCCGCTGATGTCGGCCTTCGCATAGTTCTGCGCTGACGGCGGTCGCGTCCGCGCGCCCGCCTTACCTTATCAAAAAAGCCCGCTTTTGCGGGCTTTTTGCTGGGCGCCGCAAGGCCCTACTGACAAGGCCGTTGATTCCTCGCGGCGAAGCCACAGATGCCGTGAATTGCAGCAACGTCACAATAACTATTGTGATGTTCAAATTCACCGACCCACCTCAAGGACTACTCATGGCTGAGCTCAGCGCATTCCCGATCACCCAAAAATGGCCTGCCAGGAACGCGGACCATATTCAGCTCTATTCGTTGCCGACACCGAACGGTGTCAAGGTG
>CAYMSY010000536.1:376-2487 GCA_964393195.1 uncultured Alcaligenaceae bacterium
GAGCGCTATTCGGACGAGGAGCTCCGCCTGGCGCTGGAGGAGGTCGGATTGCCCTATGAGCCGCATCTGGTCAGTTTTGAAACGAACGACCAGATGTCCCCCGAGTTCGTCTCGCTCAACCCGAACAACAAGATTCCAGCAATCCTTGACCCGAATGGTCCGGACGGCAAACCGCTTGCGCTGTTCGAATCCGGTGCGATCCTGATTTATCTTGCCGAGAAGACCGGCAAGTTCATTCCGAAGGATGCAGCGGGTCGCTACGAGACGATCCAGTGGGTCATGTTTCAGATGGGCGGCATCGGCCCGATGTTTGGCCAGCTCGGCTTCTTCCACAAATTTGCCGGGAAGGACTACGAGGACAAGCGCCCGCGTGATCGCTACGTCGCCGAATCAAAACGCCTGCTCGGTGTGCTCAACCAGCGCCTCGCGACACGCAAGTGGATCATGGGGGACGACTACACGATCGCCGACATCGCCACCTTCCCGTGGGTGCGCAACCTGATCGGTTTCTACGGTGCCGGCGACCTGGTTGGCTTCAGCGATTTCCCCCATGTAGCACGCGCCCTGGAAGCGTTCGCAGCGCGACCGGCGGTGGTGAAAGGGTTGGCGATTCCCGCACGGGCATAACCACTGTCATGTGGAGTGTGCGCCAGAGTACGCAACGGCTCCGCAATCGCGGGCGGCATTGAATGCCACGATGGTGCGCATTGCGATGCGCACCATCTGCCTCGCTAAGCAGTTCGCGAGGCGGGTAACTTGCTGCCCAGCCTACTTGACGTGCTTTGCGTGCCGATCTCTTAACGTCGCGTAGCAAAAGTCACAGACAATCTTCCTGTTGTTGAATTTCTCGAAGTTGTCCGTTAACGCTTTTTCCTGCTGGAACATCTGTTCGCACTCATCGCACCAAGCTTGCAGATCATCAGGATCAGAACTGTTTTCTACAAAGCCAAGCACGCGATCTGCCGATTCGAGCAGGTGACCGCAAACAACTGCGGCGACGCGCGTGCCATGGGTGCCACATTTGATCGTGAAGATGTCTTCGGATTTCATGGTGAGCAGACTGATGAATTTTCAATTTTTTAGGGTGGGCAACTTGTTACCCACCAACCGTTGGCAAACGAGCCTGTCACTTGCGCAGTGACGATGGGCACGGCGTGTCGACCCTACCCGACCTCCGTTCATTCAAAGATTGGGCATGCCCCAATACTTGAGACCCGCTTTTAGTATCGAGCAAGGGCAGCCCCTGCATGTGTACCTGAAGTTGGGGAGAGCGCCTGGCACGCTCACTGCAAATGGGCAGGCTTGGGGTGCGCAATTTTCACATCGCGTGCCCCCATTTCAATCAACACCGAAATCAGCTCATTTAAAGCATCAACTGGTGCTGAACCGAGATCGGCGACAAACTTCAGCTCGTCGCCTTCAAACGCCGGATCGGACATGTAGTGAACGACACGACACAAACCGTCGGCACCAATGTCGTTGTCGTCATTGGCATCAAACCAGCGCCAGAACCATTCCAGCAACGGATCAAGGGACGCTGCGGGGTCCATCGTGGCGGAAAAACTCACTTGATCCCAGCCAAATGGTGACACGATAACAGGGATAGCTGCGGGCTTCTGAATTTCTACTGGCTCGAAGCTCAGAGCCGTTTTTGGAGTAACCATCACGGAATCCCCCGGCTCACCCATAACCACCGGTATCACGTCTGCCCGGCATGGTAGCCCGAAGGGGCCATCGACTGCGATGTCGCCTTCGTCAGTGATGAATGTTGGTTCGACATGCGCGTCCGGGTGAGCACGTACGGTCTCCGCGAGCGCGAAAACGTTCAAGTCTCTGATTCGAGCAAATAGAGTCGAAGAATCCATTGTTGGTTAATGTAGTCCGTCAAGTGGTGGCTAAAGATTGTGCAGATGCGGTAATCGTGGGGAGGTAATCTGTTGCCTGTTGTTGCCCCGCACGTGTTGACTGCAAGCATAGGATGTTTCCGCTTTCACCAACAGTCTTCGCGTGCTTCAATAGCATCATGCTCATCCTGTACCACTGCATCAGCGCTCGTTCCTTCCGCGTCCTCTGGATGCTTGAAGAGTTGCAACTGCCCTACGAGCTTCACG
>CAYMSY010000537.1:0-2487 GCA_964393195.1 uncultured Alcaligenaceae bacterium
GGTGGAAGATACGCAACGGCTGCACCGCCACCATCCGCAACAGCCCCAGCCCGTCACGGCTCTACATGACACTGAGCTACGACAATGCGTTCGGACTGTTGACAACGTTCACCTCGCCGCTGGTCAAGACCGATGCCGATTTCGGCTGGTCGCCCGGCGTGCGCTACTTTTCGGTGATCTGATCGCTCACTTGCCGCCGTCACGCGCGCCAATGAGGGCGCGCACGAATGGAATCCGGCGCCCGATCTCGTACAGCGCGAAGCTCGACAGCGCCGTCAGGATGACCAGCAGCAGACCTTCGCGCAGCGGGGGCAGGTTCCAGTCGCGCAGCCAGGCCGCGAACACGATGATCGCCGTCTGATGGAACAGATAGAGCGGGAAGACGGCACCGGTCAGATAGCGCCGCGCCGGGCCGTCGCGGTTCAGCAGCACCTGCGCCAGGCCGAACGCCGCGACGATCGCGCACCACTGATTCAGCGCCCAGATCAGGCGCTGGAAGTAGCGCAGCGCGTCGGGCGGGACATTGATCTCGTTGTAATAGCCAAAGTAGACGGCCAGGAAGGCGTAAGTCAGCAGCCATATCGTAGCGGCGGGCCAGCGCAGGCAACGCAGGTCCGCGTTGATCGACGGCGAGTGCAGGAACAGCACCCCGAACAGGAAGGCCGGCAGGAAGGTCGCGTGGTTCATCCAGTCCCACGTCAGGTTGTGGGTGGACGGGAACGCGTTGAGCAGCGTGAAGCGCGTAAGCAGGATCCAGGCGACCGGCAGCGCGATGAGCCGCCAGCCGGCCAGCCAGCGCTCGCCGCCGTGCATGATGCGCTCGACGCTGGTCGGACCAAACTTCAGCCAGAGCGCCAGCAGCATCGCGTAGACCCACAGGTAGGCGACGAACCACATATGGTTCCAGGTCGGCAGCGACAGGCACTTGCCATCCTTGCAGAACGAGTGGTCGCCCTTCACATAGCGTAGCCAGAAGTCGAGATAGTCGAGCGAATAGCCGCCCTTCAGCACGACCTCGTAATAAGACTGCGGCACCACCACGACAAACATCGCGAACAGCAGCGGCCACAACAGGCGACGGCTGCGCTCGTGCGCGAACTGCCCGGTCGTGCGCCGCATCAGGATGAAGTGCGTCGCAGCGCCCGACACCACGAACAAGAGCGACAGCCGCCACGGCGACGTCAGCATCATCAGCGGTTCGATCGTGTCGGATGCATGCGGACTCTTGATGTGAAAGTCCCACGTCACGTAGTACATGCCGACGTGATAGAAAATCAGCAGCCCGAAGGCGATGATGCGCAGCCAGTCGAGATCGAAGCGGCGTTCGGTGGCTGCAGCGACTGGTTTTGAGTGTTGACCGGATTCGGTGGCTAGATTCATCGCGTAATCGTAGAGGTTGCGCCAGTCTTACTGTCACGCCAGAGCAGCCACGCGACGGCAACGATGAAGAACAGACCGCAAAGCACGCTGCCCTCCGGCCCCTGCGTGCCACCGTTCAGCCAGTGCGAACCCTGCGGGACCAGTTTCACCAGCAACGCGGGCATCTTGGTATCAAGGCCGGTGACTGGCACTTCGAAGCCCACCGCCAGCAACCAGTTCCACGCCTCGTGCCAACCCATCACGCCCCAGATGTTGCCTGCCTTCAATGCATAGCAACAGGCGAACAGGGAAAACAGCAAGGTCAGTACCGTGTCATGCCATGGCGTTTGCCGCCCGAAATGCAGGGCCGCGAACACGATGCAGGTGACCACCACCGCGATGACAACGTTGAACTTGCGCGCCAGCACCGACATCAGCCAGCCGCGAAAGATGATTTCCTCCACACCCGCCTGAACGATGAAACAGAGCAGCAGAATCGCGATGTTCATCAACGCAGTCGGCGAAGCGAACGCCTTCGCATAGCCCTGCGCGTCATAACCGCCTGCGACCCAGATCGCGGCGACGACGAGGAACGATGTCGCGACGCCAACCCCAAGACCGTGCAGGAATGGCGCAGCACCGCCGGGACTCGTCAAACCAACCGACGCCAGCGACCGCCGTTCGACAAAGCGAACCCATGCGAGTACGACCAATCCGGTCACCGCAAACGGGACCACCAGAAAGCCGACCAGACCCACCATGCCAATCGGCTGCCATTTGGCGTCGGCGAGATCGAAGTACTGAAGTACTTTCGTGCCGGCTACTGCGGGAATCGCGACGAACAGAATAAGCAGGATAGGAGCGAGCACGCCCCACGGCAGCCAGCCGCGAGCGGGTTCGGATGAATAGAGAGAATTTGAGCGCATCGCTGGATGCTAGGAACAACCAAGGCGAGGCGGAACCCGCCTGGGATGAAACGGGGAAATGGGCGATGAGTCGCGGGTGGTTTTCCTCTCAGCTTCGACGCGGCCTCGATGGAGCGTGCGGAATCGAGGGCACTACGCCTTCTCGCGCCGCGCCGTCTCCGCGATATGCAGGTAGCGCGTGAACAGATCGCGTGGCGGTGGC
>CAYMSY010000538.1:0-2485 GCA_964393195.1 uncultured Alcaligenaceae bacterium
CGCCAACTCGATCGGGCGGCAAAGGGACGGGCGATGTTTGCGGCGGCAGTCGACTGATTGACGGTTTGGGCGGTACAGCTTTATCGTGAAATGACGTTCACAAAGGGCTTAGCGGATCAAAAGCCGCTTAGTCGACTATTTGCCTTTTGGCTATGTAAGCCCTTTGTGAATGTCATTTCATTAAAAAGTTGATAACCGCATCGGTGTGTGTATCAGTGACCTGCGGACTCCACGTGACTGCACCTGGCTGATTGCGGCGGACCGCTGCGGCGAGCGGTGATGATCCGTGTAGCCTTGCGCGACGAGAGGTCGACCGGTGGGGTTTGGCCCGTATCGCAGGAGTCGCGCGGTTGCTACGTTCGCCCCTATCGCCAATGTCGCGGCACCGGGTTTTGGTGTTGCTGGTCGCGTGTCTGACGTTTTCCTCGATCCCGGTGTTGCACAAATACGCAGGTCTGGCGGGCGTTGCGGCCTATGTTCTGATCACGGCCTGCGTCGTTGGCTGGTGGAGCCGTTCTGCGGCGATAGCAAAGGTTCAGAGCCTCTCGCCACTGGCTTCAGCGGCAATCATCGGCGGCCTTCTGGTGGCGATGTTGCTGCTGTTCCTGTTCGTGTATCCGCAGGTGAATTCCAGCCTGCCGGGGCAGGGCAGCGATCGTGATGATGCACTCAACATGGCCGTGCGTGCGTTGCTGCGCGGCGAACATCCGTACCGCGAGCTGACTTATCTCGGTAACCCTGTCACGCCGCTGCCAGGGGCGCTGTTGTTGGCAACGCCCTTTGTGCTGCTGGGCAATAGTGCCTATCAGAACCTGTTTTGGCTCGCGGCGTTTGTCTGCACCGTGGGATCAGGGCCGCGCAAGCCGGGTCATGCGCCGTGGCTCATGGGGCTACTCCTGCTGTCCCCGGCCTTATGGCAGGACTTTTTGACCGGTGGCGACCTGCTGGCGAACTCGCTTTACGTGTGCGTTGCTTCGGTATGGATGATTCGCAGCGTGTCGAGTCGGGAGATCAACCGTCTGGCGACGATTGGCGCCGCCGTGTTGCTCGGACTGGCGCTGACATCACGGCCCCACTTTTTTGTGCTGATCCCGCTGGTGTTTGCTGTCATCGCGCGACAGCGCGGTCTGTCCCTGGCGACACTGAATATCGCTGTTTCAGTGGCGACGATGGCCTTGCTGACCGTACCGCTTTATCTGGCGGATCCGGCTGCATTTTCCCCGTTGCACGTCGCGCGCAAGCTGCAACAGCTTGATGGGGTTTTGCCTCACGCGGAATACTGGTTGCCGGCGATTTCGGTGCTGTTTGCCAGTGTCGTCGCGTTCAGGGCCGACACCGGCAATTTCATGTGGCGTGCGGCGCTGGTGCTCGCTGTGCCGGTGTTGGGTGCAGTCGTTCTCGATTCGATTGGCAGCGGGCACATTTCGCTGACCCTCATGGCTCATGGACTCAACTTCATGGTCTTTGCACTCATTGCGTCATCGCAGGTGCTGCTGTTCGGCGCGCCGGGTGCCGATCCGGTGCTGTCACCGCCTGCGTCCTGAGTCAGCCGAAGGTTTGCGAACGAATTTGAAGCGGCCGCGATTGAAAAAATCACGACTCACCGATCACATCAGAGAAAGTTAACGCAAACGCGAACCGTTCGCATTACTGTATACTGTTGCTATTCAAAAATTATCGGCGGCCATGCCGTCCTGATCACTGACCTATGTCAAAGCTCATGTCATCACGCTCCGTTCTCGCTCTGGGTCTCGCTGCGCTGCTTTCGCTTGCCAGCGCACACGCACAGGAAAAAGTGTTGAATCTTTACTCCGCGCGTCACTACAGCACGGACGAAGCGCTCTACAGCAACTTCACCAAAGCGACGGGCATCAAGATCAACCGGCTCGAAGGCGGTGAAGATCAACTGCTGCAACGGATCAAGAGTGAGGGCGCCAATTCGCCTGCTGATGTCTTTTTGACGGTGGACGCCGGTCGTCTGTGGGTCGCCGATCAGGAGGGCGTTTTTGCGCCGATTCAGTCGGCGGTACTGAACGAAAAAATCCCCGCCAGCTATCGCCTGGCCAGCGGCACCTGGTACGGCTTCTCGACGCGGGCGCGCGTCATTCTGGTCGACAAACTCAAGGTGAAACCGGGTGAAATCACCAGTTACGAAGATCTGGCCGATCCGAAATGGAAAGGTCAGGTCTGCACGCGCTCCGGCTCGCACGTATACATGCTGTCGCTGCTGTCGTCGATCATTGAGCACTCGGGCGCAGCCAAGGCCGAAGAGTGGGCCAAAGGCGTCAACGCCAACCTCGCGCGTCAACCCAAGGGCGGTGACACCGACCAGATCAAGGCCGTGGCCGCCGGCGAGTGCGCGATTGCATTGTCGAACACCTACTACATCGCGCGCCTGATCAAATCCGACAAGGCCGACGAGCGCGCCCTGATGGAGCGTGTACGTGTGGTGTGGCCGAACAGTGCGGGCCGTGGTGTACACATG
>CAYMSY010000539.1:0-2482 GCA_964393195.1 uncultured Alcaligenaceae bacterium
GGACAGTTCACGGATGACGTGACAGCCGCCGACCTCGGTCATCTGTTCTTCCTGCGGTCGCCGTATGCACATGCCGACATCCGCTCGATTGATGTGCAGGCCGCAAAAGCGATGCCGGGGGTGCGGCTGATTGTGACCGGCGCTGATCTGGTGGCGGCTGGTGTCAAGCCGGTTCCCGGTGTTTCCGGCTTTGCGCGGGCGGATGGGTCGCCCGCACGGTCAGCGCCACGTCATGCGCTGGCTGTGGGTCGGGTGCGTTTTGTGGGAGAACCAGTGGCCGCGGTGGTCGCGCAGACACTGGAGCAGGCGCGGCTTGCGGCCGAGGCGATTGAGATCGACTACGACTCGTTACCGGTCGCCGTTCACCTTGCTGACGCGACGGCGACCGGTGCGCCGCTGATGTGTGAAGAGTTGGGCGACAACGTTGCGGCAGAGATGCGTCACGGCAACGTACAGGCGACCGCAGATGCGTTTGCGCGCGCGAAGCACATTGTCAGGTTGAGTATTGCCAATCAGCGCCTTTCTGCGTTCTCGCTGGAGCCGCGCAGCGTGCTGCATACGTTTGATCAAGCGAGCGGTCGGCTGACCATACGCATGAGCAGCCAGATGCCGTCCGGTTTGCGTGATACCGTCTGTGGCGCCCTCAACCTTCCGAAAGAACAGGTGCGCGTCGTGGTGGGCGATGTGGGTGGTGGCTTCGGGATGAAGACCGGCGCCTACCCGGAAGATGTCGCGGTTGCGTTTTGCTGCCGCACGTTGAAGCAGGCGGTGAAATGGATCGGTGATCGCGGCGAAGAATTTTTGTCCGCAGGTCACGGGCGTGACGTCGATTCGGTTGCCGAACTGGCACTCGATGAACATGGAAAAATTCTGGCGCTGCGCGTAGTGAGCCAGGCCAATATTGGTGCGTATGCAACGGGCGTGGCCGTCGCGATTGCGCTGCTGATCGGCCCCTGGGTGCAGACCAGCGTCTATGACATCCAGACCATCGATTTTCATTTCAAAGGCGTGCTCACCAACACCGCGCCCATCGGAGCTTATCGGGGCGCTGGCCGACCGGAAGCCATTTACATCATGGAACGGCTGATGGACGAAGCTGCGCGGCAGATCGGCATCGATCGCATTGAGCTGCGTCGCCGCAATTTCATCCAGCCCGGACAGATGCCATACAAAAACCCGATGGCGCAGGTTTACGACGGCGGAAAGTTTGAGCAGGTGATGAATCAGGGGCTGACACTTGCGGATTGGGCAGGTTTCAGTGCTCGCGAGGCTGCATCAAAGCAACGTGGCAGGTTGCGCGGACTCGGCATCGCGACGTTTCTGGAATGGACCGGCGGCAACGTGTTTGAAGAGCGCGTCACGGTCACCGTGAAGCCGGAAGGCATCATTGAGGTGTTCTCGGCCGTGCAGGCGATGGGACAAGGAATTGCCACGACGCTGGCGCAACTGGTGGTGGACAGCTTCGGTGTGCCAATGGAAAAGGTGCGTATCGTGCTCGGCGACACCGATCGCGGCGATGGCTTTGGCAGCGCCGGCTCGCGTTCGATCTTCACCGGCGGGTCGGCCGTGCGCGTGGGGTCGGAGCGCACCATCGACACAGCCAGACAACTGGCAGCCGACGAGCTTGAGGTTGCTGTCGGCGACATTACCTACGCCGATGCGATGTTCACGGTCGCAGGCACCGACGTCGCGATTGATCTGTTTACGCTGGCGTCCCGACAAGTCAAGCAACAGATCTTTGTCGAATCGGTGAGCACCGTGGCCGGGCCGTCGTGGCCGAATGGCTGCCACATTTGCGAGGTCGAACTGGACCCGGATACCGGTGACGTGCAGGTCGTCGCCTATTCATCGGTCAATGACGTGGGCCGTGTGATCAACCCGATGATCGTGCGCGGTCAGCTCGACGGCGGCGTGGTGCAGGGCCTCGGACAGGCCTTGTGCGAGCACCTGCAATATGATCGCGAGAGCGGGCAACTGGTAACCGGCAGCCTGATGGACTACGCCGTGCCGCACGCCGACATCATGGGACCGATGACACACGAGCTTGATCAATCGACGCCCTGCCTGAACAATCCGCTGGGCGTGAAAGGTGTCGGCGAGCTGGGCACCATCGGCGCTACGCCGGCTCTGGTGAACGCGGTTGCCGATGCGCTTGCGCGTAACGGGCTCGCTGTCAGAGCCCCCTTGCTGCAGATGCCACTGACACCTGCAAGAGTGTGGCAATTGATGCATTCGGTGTGACTTGTCAGGGTGGCACCGGATATCCGTATTGCGCCTGGTCAAGACAGATTCAGTATCTCGAGAGTAGGCTTGTGTAATGAGTGTTGATCCCGACCCAAAGCCGAATCCACCACCGGCTGAAACAACAAATGGCAATCACGTCAGCGCGGCCAATCTGTCGCTGCGCCGCGTGGCGATCGACACCTGGCGCGAGAATGTTGTCTACCTAAACCGCGATTGCGATGCGTATCGTGCAGAAGGG
>CAYMSY010000540.1:0-2482 GCA_964393195.1 uncultured Alcaligenaceae bacterium
CGCCCTGTCGTCGAGGGTGATCGCAGCGCTCGGCGACTATGTCGTCGACCACATGTGGGCGGACGATCTGCAGCACTTTCTGGTCCCAGTCCCGATCAAGACGAAAGCTCGTTCGGTAACGCAAAAGAATCTCATTGCTCCTGACCTCGGACAGATGAGGCAACATGACAAGGCCGTGCTTCAGGTCCGATTAAGCGAGGGTGAATGCCCCTAAAGCCGCACCAAAAGCGAGCACGACAGGTGTGTTCAGCTCGCTTTTCCATAGGTCCATGATGAGGGCAGCGCCCAAGGATATGCTTGCGCCCGAAAAAGTATTCGGCGTCCGAAGAAAAGCGGCTGTTCCAAGGTCGAAAAGAGTGACGGCAATAATTCCTACGACGGCCGCGGCGATCCCGCTGAAAAGCTTCTGCAGTTGCCTATCTTCAGCAACGGCCTCAAGCCGCTCATAGAATATTAAGGAAAATCCAAAAGCGGGAAGAAACATGCCCGCGGTGATGGCCACGGCTCCCAGTGCCCCCCCGCTTACCCAGCCTGCGAAGTGGTGCGGGAAGAACACCGGCAAACGCCAAACCATCCAGAAATTGGGTGTCCGACATCCAACCGCGTCCGACGGTGTCGTTTCGGACAAACGGAATGGCTGTGTACGCACCACCAAACGTGAGTAACCCGCCCTTGAGCCCCGCCCAAAACAGCGCGACGGCACTTGGAGCTTCAGCGGAAACGGTGGATGCCACCATGGAACCTGGTTCAATTGGCATTGCGAGCGAAACCGCCCCTACAAGGACTGAGCCTGTCGCGAGCCAAAAATAGCGGCCCGAGGAGGCTAGGGCATATAGCACGCCGGCGGCTGGAAGAACGATCCAGAAGCTGACACCCGCCAAAGAGACAGCGGCTGATGAAATGGCCGTTAGCCAGAGCCATCTATCGAGCAAGATATGCTCGCCGATTCGATGAACCGCTCGAAAGATGACGGCCAGAACCGCCGCTTGAACGCCGAGGAAAGCACCACCCCACCAAGCCCCATGGATTGTCAGGTTCGTGTAAAACCAGGCCAGCCCGAGCATCAGGACGAAACCTGGGAGCATGAAGCCAAGTCCCGCCAGCACACCGCCGAGACGGCCTTTAGCCCGAATTCCTATGTGCACACAGAGTTCATGCGCTTCCGGTCCAGGCAGCACCTGCAAAACGGCAAGTAGCCTGTTGAAGCTTGCGCTGTCGATCCATCTCTCCTCGTCAACCAGTTCTCGCCGTATCATCGCAATCTGAGCCACAGGACCTCCAAAGGCTAAACAGCCAAAACGAAAGAAGCGAAGGAACAGGGAAACGTAGGTTAAATCCGGTGGGGCAGGCTGCATGCCTTCAGCCCCGCCTGCTTCTTGGGTCACGCTTACCTCCTGCGTCCATGGGCATGCTCACCATGAAGGCGAGGGAAGACGCCACAAGGTGAGGAGCCAAGCTTTATTTGACGCGGTTTGGGGCCACAAGGGCACAGAGCGACGACCAAGCGATTTCCGCTGTAGACGCTTAAGGGGCAAGGATTCCAGATGACAACGTCGGATTTACCGATCCACAACGCGCACTTTACGAGACAATAGATCCTTCTACCCAGCCATTGTTTGGCCCGCCAAGTGTAGAGCAGCATTTGTTATCAGTTGGCCGCCAGTGATCGCTCGCAAAAATCTACTAATAACGACGGATGAGCTCGGGTTTGTACGACGTTCGGCAGTCAAGGGACGAACGCACAATTCACAAATGGGATGGCGGGCCTGATGAGCGCGACGCTTATGATCGCCGGACCAAATTGCGTTACCGTGACACCCGAATAGGCGCTTAGCCCTCGGTCGATCTTTGCTTTATGCTTTCGGAAAAAGGCGGAGAGTCCGGTACCCAGCGCCTCTTCGCGTCTGCGGATAACGCTTTTCCAGGGTACGTCCGCCACATGAGACGCCCGGTTTCATCCATCAGGAATATGCACGCATAAAGCTTCTCGCCCTCGGCACCTGCTCGCCTGTTTTCAGACCGCCAAGGCGTGTTAAGCGTCGCCGCGTAGATCCGCTCCACCGCCGCGTCCCACGCCGACTTATCCGTCGCCATGGCGCCAATTGGACCGACTTGCCCCTGAAAAGCGGTTTCAACAGACTTATCAGTAAGCTGCGCCTCAAGCTGTTCCGATTTTGCCGCGATGGCGCGAGGGGCCGACTGCAGTAACAGAATAACGACAACCCGAAGCCACACGCAACATAGAGCGAGTCCCGCCAAAACTGCCGAAAGCGATCAGCGCATATCACGGAGACGAGATTCAGATCTTATACGCAACGCCACACACTGTCCTTTACGCCAGATCTGCTGCCGGACGTTGCCATAGTCTCTTGGCTCATGAATCTTAATTGAATAAAAAATGGTCGGCAGCAAAAGGATATTGGTATTTAATATGAGTTATATTTACTTGAATGCCACATATATAGTTGCAAAATAGAAGATT
>CAYMSY010000541.1:0-2480 GCA_964393195.1 uncultured Alcaligenaceae bacterium
CAGCCTTTGGGATTCGTGATGCTCCGGCCATTCGCCGGAATTTTCATTGGTGCGACTGAACATGATCGCATGGCAGTACCAGCGATCGCAATAGCGCGGAACCGCTGCTGACTGCGCATGGACACGCAGAACGAGGCAATGGCGAGGCGCTGGCGATCCGATGGGCCATTGCTTTTGCGATGAAATTGCATGACAACTTTTTCGTGAAATGGCGTTCAATAATGGCTTCCATTGAAAAAAGCCAAATATCGACTTTAGTCGAAAAGTGGTCGCAGGCCGCTTGCCATTGAGGTTTATAGAAAAAAGCTGTTAAAGCGAAAACCTTGGTATGTCGCTAAACTGGGTCGCGTGAACATCAACTGAAGTGACGTACTGTGTCGGAGCAGAAAGAGGTTTTTGAGGGCGGCTGTGATTGCCGCACGGTGCGCTACCGCATGACGAGTCGGCCGCTGTTTGTGCACTGTTGTCATTGCCGTTGGTGTCAGCGCGAGAGCGGCGCGTCGTTCGCGCTTAATGCAATGATCGAAGCGGGCCGCGTTGAGCTGCTGCAAGGCGAGCCCGAGGTGGTGGACACGCCGTCCAACAGTGGCAAGGGACAAAAGATTTCACGCTGTCCCGATTGTCGCGTTGCGCTCTGGAGCAACTATGCAGGCGCCGGGGATGCCGTGCGTTTCGTTCGCGTTGGGACGCTCGACGAGCCGGATCATTTGCCGCCGGATATCCATATCTTCACCGAATCAAAGCAGCCCTGGTTTGAACTACCAGCGGGTACGCCTGCAATGAAGGAATACTACGATCGCAATCAATACTGGCCGAAAGAATCACTGGAGCGACGTGAGGCGATGCTGGCGCGATTGAAGAAATAATCAAGGTACGTTGTGCACATGCAGTTTGTGAAAAAAAAGCCCCGCTCGCGGGGCTTTTTTCATGCCGGAATCAACCGGCGCGGCAACAGCGGCTTACTGCTGTGCTGGCGGTTGCGAAGCGGAGTTACCCGTTTCCACCATCTGCATCGGCTCGGCGGCTACCTCTGCACGCGGAGGCCGCGCGCGGCCACGCTTGACCGGTTCGTCGGTGACGTAGGCCACGGGGGTGGACGATTTCGTCTCCATAAGCTGAAGTCCGGCGTCGCTCGGAAGCGCGTAGGTAAACGGCTTCGGCGCTTCACGCTTGACCTCGGGGGCTGGCACAGGAGAAGGTGCCGCGACGGGCGCTGCTGCGGGTGCAGGCATGTAGGCGGGCGCTTGTGCAGGTTCACGCGCAGGCGCACTGGCCGGCGAGTCGAACGACATCGACGACTGTACCGTTGGTGCTGTGGCCGGCGCGGCTTCTGCGGCGGCACCGTTACCTTCACCTTCTGAGCGCTCGCGACGGGCTTCACCACGATCCGGACGCTCGCCACGGTCTCCGCGATCACCACGATTGTCGCGATCACGACGACGTGCACCACGCTCGCCGCGTGGCGGACGATCCGTACGCTCTTGCGGCTGCACGACGGCGGCCATGCCTTCTGTAGGCGTTGTTGCGGCTGCAACATCGCCCGCTGGCAACTCTGCTACTGGCGCTGCATTGGTGTCACGCGGCGGACGGTCGCCACGTTCACGGCGCGGACCGCGCTCACCACGTTCGCCGCGATCCGCACGTTGCTCGCGCGGTTCACGGGGCTCACGTTGCGGTTTGGCGGCATCAGTACCTGCGACTGCCAACGCGTCTACCGGCGCTGCTTGCGGCGCGCGCTGATCGCGTTGCTGACGATCACCGCTACCCTGCGGACGATTACCATCGGCACGGCCATCGCGCTTGCCATCACCACGGTCCTTGCGCTCACCACGGTCGTTGCGATCGCCACGATCCTTGTTGCGGTCGCCACGATCACCACGACCGTTACGGTCACCGCGGTCGTTGCGATCACGTCGGCCATTGCGGTCGCCGCGATCACGGCTACCGTCACGACGTGTTTCTTCGCGTTTCTTGTCATCGGCGCGCACTGGCTGCGCAGCCACTTCCGGAGCGGCGGCACTGATGCCAAGAATCGATTTCACGCGTGCCCACAGGCCTGCTTTCTGCATCGGCTGTGGAGCAACCGGAGCCGCAGCGGGCGCTGCAGCGGCCGCTGCTTTCGGCTCGACATTGGGGGCTGGTTGCGCAGGCGTGATGCCCTTGACGGCGGCTTCAACGCGAACTTCGTTGGCTTCCTGCTTGATCATTTCGACCGGATCGACTTGTTCCGGACGCTCAACCATCTTGTAGCTGGTCGGCAGCGGTTCGCTCGAATTCAGCTCGTCGTGCTTTAGGCGTTGAACGGTGTAGTTCGGCGTTTCCAGATACAGATTCGGAATCAGTACGACGTTAACCTTGAGGCGTGTTTCCAGCGATTGCAGGTCGATGCGTTTTTCGTTGAGCAGATAGGTCGCAACATCGACCGGGACCTGAGCGACAACCTGTGCGCTGTTGTCCTTCATCGCTTCTTCCTGAATGAT
>CAYMSY010000542.1:0-2479 GCA_964393195.1 uncultured Alcaligenaceae bacterium
GTAGGTTTTGGAGAGGAAAGATATAAGCGCTTCGCGAACGTTGGGCGTTTTCGCGTTCGCGTCAGCCCAGAGCGGAATCGCTCTGCCACCGCGACCGTTGTAGTGATGCAAGTCTGGAACGAAGGCACTGGCTGTGAGTGCCGGACCGCTTGTCGGAGATTGATCGCTTGGAGCGGTGGCGAATACCTGCTCATCGGAACGCCCCTCCCACAGTTCCGGATTGGGCTGATTGATCAACCGAGCGTCCGGAATAATCCATTGTGGATCAAACGAACGAAATCCATAGCGCACTGGCGGGACGCATTGGCCCGCGTCGTCAGAAACTGCGCTCATATTCGCCGGAAATCCTGTCAACGGTTTCGCGACTACTTTTTTCGAGTGCTTATCACCCAGCTTGCCGCCGCGCAGATGTGGATGAAACAGTGTTTCTTTTTGGTCGGACGGGGCATTGACCAATCGCTGCCACCGAAGGCGTAAGGATTCCGCGTCGGGCGAGATCACCCACGTACGTCCAGGCATGACGCCGGAGCCGTTGTAGACAAACAAATCCTCCAGCGACGGATAGGTCGCCCACGCGCCAACTGAAGCGGGAAAGAATGGCGCTCGCCCGTCGCTCGGACAATCGACCCAACCATCATCACTGAGCGAAGTCTTCGCGAGCGCCGCAAACTTGTCGTCGCGATGTCCGTTCGGCAGCGCCTGAAAGCGCACGGCGGCGAGCGCATCGGCCGCCTTCCTGCCTGAACGCGCGGCGAGCACGATGCAGATGGGTTGCTGCACGCCCTGAAAAATGCGTGTGTTGACCTCAGGCTGGTGTCCTTCTGGCGAGCAATCGATCACCCAGATGTCGTCGCAGGTGCGGCGCAGGTACTCACGCATTTTCTGAAAACCCGGGCCGCCGAGAAAGCCCGCGACGGTGATGAAGCAGACGATGCCGGTGTTGCTCGTACTCGTGTTCGGTGGCTTGCGATCAAACACCTTCCACGTGGCCCAGCGCCAGAAGTAGACGTAGAGATTACGCAGGTGTTTGCTGTGCGCACTGACCTTCCATTCGCGCGGCGGCATCCAGTCGGTGAGCGGTGCGGACGCCTGATTTTTCGAGCCCTCGCCGTCGCCTTCCACCCAGCCGCCACGGCCCTTGGCCTTTTCCTTATACGGCGGGTTGCCGATGACGACGGTGATGGATTCGTCGCGCTTGATCTTGTTGGCGTCGCGACGCGACTGCGCGATGTTGGCGAGCACGCCGGGAATCCAGCTCAGGTCGTCGTCCGGATTGGCCAGCGTGTCGGTGACGAACATGCGCGCGCCGTGCTTTGGCGGCGCGCCAGTTAGCTCCACAATTTCGGCAAGGATGCGCAGTTGCGCGACCGCAAATGGGCCGAGCTGCATTTCAAACGCGATCAGGCGATCAACGGCGTCGTTGATGCGACCGGCCACGGCGCCGGGGCCCTCGTCTGCGGCAACCGTCGCTGCAATACGGCGCAGCACGCCGAGCAAAAACGTGCCGGTGCCGGTGGCCGGATCGGCCACCATCACGCTCGGCGAGGCGAGCCCGGCATGCAGCGCAAAGCCGGGGCTGCGCAGCGCTTCGTCAACGAGGCGCACCATGCTGTCCACCGCTTCCGGTGGCGTGTAGTACGAGCCGGTGAGCTTGCGCAGCGCGTTGTCGTAGGTCTCCAGAAAATGCTCGTAGAAGTAGAGCCAGGCTTCGGGCTTGCCCTTGCTGATCTTGGCCCAATCCACGGCGTCGAGCACGCGCGTGAGCGTGCCCAGCGAGGTTTTGAGCGTTTGCTGGTTGTCGGCGTTGTCAGTCAACAAACGAAGCGCCGCCCCGATCAAGGAGCTTGATTTGCCGAGCTGCTGCGCAACCTGATCGAGTGACTGCGTGAGCGAAATGCCCTTGGCACGCGCCATCAACAGGCCGAAGGTGACGGCCTGTGCGTAGCCATCGGCGAAGCGCGCGTCAGTGGCGTCGGGGAACAGCAGCTTGCGCCAATCGGTGGCGAGTGCGGTGAGCGCCGGGCTCTTGAGCTCAAGCTGCTCGGTGACCTCATCGCGCAGCAGGCGGCACAGGCGGGCGCTGGTGAGCGCGAGCTCGTTGGCGCTACGCGGCGGCTGCGGGCTCCATTGCAGGAAGTTCTCGAAAAGTCCGAGCAAGCTGTCCGGTGCCGCGAGTTTGGAACCAGACGATTCGACGTCTCCGATCAGGCGCACCACGGTGCCGACGAGTTCGCCGCTTTGCCACAGGCTGAATTAGTTACCGTCGGTGTAAATGAGGTTTGGCAGCGAGCGCAAACGCTCCCACTGCCCCTTGTCGTGCTCGTTCTTGAATTTGCGCGGGTCCGCGCCTTTTCCCGGCGCCTTGAGTTCGATGTGCCCGGCAAGCGCGTTGCGCACGGTGACGGCGTAGTCAGGCCGGGTCTTCAAATCGGCAAGCGTGGATTCACCTACCGCCACGACGGCGTTAGCAGGAAACTTA
>CAYMSY010000543.1:0-429 GCA_964393195.1 uncultured Alcaligenaceae bacterium
ATCCGTCACTGTGTAGGTCGTTCCCGTGGCGGGCTGGCAGGTTGACGTCGAGCTGACTGAGGCTCCACCGTAGCCCGTCGGCACATAGCCGAGCACCTTGCCACCGGCTGCGCGCAACGCGTTCACGGCGGCAACGTAATCGCTGTTCGGCGCAAGCCCTGCGCCGCTACCGGGGTTCATGATCGCGGTGACTGGTGTGCCTGTCTGCGCGGCCGCGATCAGCGCGTTCCATGCGCTGCCCGAGGTGCTCGGGTAGAAGTAGGCGGGGACGAGGAGTTCGACGGCGGCGTGTACTGATAGGCTTGTTACAAAGACTGTTACCACGACCAGCATTCGTGACCAGAAGTGAACGCACTGCCGTGCACTAACGGTTAGCAGCATGTTGGTCGACATAGCAGATAGATGAATGGTGGGAGTTGGGGCCGACCT
>CAYMSY010000543.1:439-2479 GCA_964393195.1 uncultured Alcaligenaceae bacterium
GCGCTCGTCACTGAACAAGTAGATGTCGCACGATACCCCGGGCGATGTTGGGTACTTTTTCATGCAAACTTGGTGCTATAGCGTCAAATCCCAATGGAATTGGGTAATTCGGGCTCTCCGACTGGATTGCTGGCCCCAGCGTTACTTGGGAAGGAAAACCGAACCCAATCGCCTGAACGTGGACTATCGCTGTGCCGTTTTGGAATAGCTTGCAGTGCGCATAGTACGAAACGAGCGTTAATTGTGGTCCATGGAACAAAAACGACGGAACGCACTCGAGTACGTACTTGCTTGAGACGTTAGCGTACGAATGCTGCTGCTTCTCGTCGATGGTTGCGTACGGCACAATGTGCGCTTTCACTCCCGCTACATCGAGCTGCTGAACGATGGCTTTGGCCAATTCGTTCGGAATGGAATCAAGCGTGTTGCCAGCACTGATTCGAATCCTCCTTGCGATTGAATCGTTTTCGCCCGTTGCGAAGTGAATATTTGCAGAGCGACTATAGGCCGCGCTATACGTCATGTCGATCGGCGGTACCAACGCAATACCGACGCCATTGAGTTGTTCCTTTGTCGGCTTGCCTGCGCATCCGATCATCAGGACTGACAACGAAGCCAACAACGCGGGTAACCACCGTACCGTCATGTTCAGCCCGACTTGCCTTCCAGCAGCTTCGCCTCGCCCGACCCATCAGCAAGCATGCCTGCCTTCGCATAAACGCCCAGCTTGTCGCGAGAATCCGAAATATCCAGATTGCGCATGTGTAGTTGCCCAATGCGATCCAGCGGCGAGAAGGCTTCGTCTTCCACGCGCTCCATCGACAGGCGCTCCGGGTGATAGGTGGCGTTCGGGCTTTGCGTGTCGAGCAGCGTGTAGTCGTCGCCACGACGCAGCTCATCCGTCACTTCGCCCGTCACCGCGCGACCGACCCATTTTTGTAGCGTGTCGCGTAGCATCAGGCTTTGCGGATCAAACCAGCGGCCTTCGTACAGCAGCCGACCGAGGCGACGGCCCATCGTACGGTAATTTTCAATCGTGCCTTCGTTGTGAATCGCCGAGATCAGGCGCTCATATGCGATGAACAGCAGCGCCATGCCGGGGCCTTCATAAACGCCGCGACTCTTGGCTTCGATGATGCGGTTTTCGATCTGGTCTGAGATACCGAGACCGTGGCGACCGCCGATTTTGTTGGCCTCCAGCACGAGGTCCACCGGGCTCGCAAACGTCTTGCCATTGAGCGCCACCGGGAAACCTTCTTCAAAGCGGATGCTCACTTCTTCCGGGGCAATCGCAATCGACTGATCCCAGTGTTTCACCGACATGATCGGGTTGACGATGCGCAGGCCCTTGCTCAGGAACTCGAGATCCTTCGCCTCATGTGTCGCGCCCCAGATGTTGCTGTCGGTCGAGTACGCTTTCTCGGTACTCATCTTGTATGCAAACCCGTGTTCGTTGAGCCACTCGCTCATTTCCTTGCGGCCACCGAGCTCCTTCACAAACGCCTGATCGAGCCACGGCTTGTAGATTTTCAAACCCGGATTCGCCATTAAACCGTAGCGATAGAACCGCTCGATGTCGTTGCCCTTGTAGGTGGACCCGTCGCCCCAGATGTTGACGCTGTCTTCCTGCATCGCCTTGACCAGCACGGTGCCGGTGACCGCACGGCCGAGCGGCGTGCTGTTGAAGTACGTGCGGCCCGCCGTTGTGATGTGAAACGCGCCGCATTGCAGTGCGACCAGACCCTCATGCACTAGCGCTTCACGACAGTCGATCAGGCGCGCGCCCTCGGCACCGTATTCGGTGGCTTTGCGCGGAATATCGTCGTAATTGGTCTCGTCTGGCTGCGCCAGATTGGCCGTGTAGGCATACGGAATGGCGCCTTTGTGGCGCATCCATGCGAGCGCGGCGGAGGTGTCAAGGCCACCAGAAAAGGCGATGCCGACCTTCTGGCCGACCGGGAGGGAGAGGAGGATTTTGCTCATGTTGAGCGCAATTTTAGCGGGCACGGCGGTGTGGCGGCTGTCGCGGAGATGGGCTGT
>CAYMSY010000544.1:0-2475 GCA_964393195.1 uncultured Alcaligenaceae bacterium
GTGCACGCCAGCGCGGGCGGCGCGATCCAGGTCAACGATCCGCCAACTCCGGTGGTGGAAAGCAGGTTGCCCGCCGTTTCGGTGCCAGTCGCATTCAACTTGCTTTGAGTCACTGAGCTATCAGCGATTTTCGAGACCGTCACACTTCCCACGCCGAGCTTGCTGTTTGTCACGGCGCCTGTGGCAATCTGCAGGTTGCCAACACCGAAATCCGCGATGCTGACCGTTCCGGTAGTGGTAATCGGCCCTCCGGTGAGACCGGTGCCGGTTGCGATGTTGGTCACGGTGCCGCTGCTGGTGCCGCATCCGGCCAGCAGGAATGAATTGATGGCCGCAAACGTGTTGCGTGTGCCATTGCCGAGCGGGAGGCTGTCGGTCAGCGCAGGGCCGGTGAGTCCGGCGAGCTTGCGGCTGATGATCGTCGCATCGGTGGTGTCAAACGTGCCGTTGCCGTTGACGTCGAGGCCGCAGGCCGGGCAATTGACGGTGATATCGATTGAGTTCGGATCCTGTCCCGCGAGATCGGTGCCCACGAGCAGCGGCGCGCCGCGCATACCGAGCGCATAGCGCGTGAGGATCAGGCCCTCGCGTGTCAGCGTCGAATTGCCGTCATCAAATGGGCAGGTTTGCGCATTCGCCGGGCCGGTAGCGATCGCAGTCGCGACTGCGGCAACACAAAGCAGGGACAGAAGCCGCGTGCAGCGACGCGGCCCGACAGTTATCCAGAGTGCAGGCATGGGGTTCTCCACAAAAATTTTGCGCGATGACAAGATCAGGAATGAGCCACAAGTTATAGACGCAATGCGTCGCGATGTCGCGCCATCAACGCCCGGCGCGGCCATCCTTATCCTGCTACGCCGGCATCGCGGAGCCGCCGGCTACAGTCCGAGCGACTGCGCCAGCTCGTCCATGCGCGCCCGCACGGCATCGTCCATCCGGATGGGTTGCCCCCATTCACGAGACGTTTCGCCGGGCCATTTGTGAGTGGCGTCAATACCCATCTTGCTGCCAAGACCGGGAACCGGCGAGGCGAAATCGAGGTAGTCGATCGGCGTGTTTTCGATCATCATGATGTCGCGCGCGGGGTCACAGCGCGTGGTCATGGCCCAGATAACGTCACGCCAGTCGCGAACGTCAATATCATCATCGACCACCAGCACAAACTTGGTGTACATGAACTGTCGCAGGTGACTCCAGACGCCCATCATCACGCGCCGCGCGTGGCCGGCGTACGCCTTGCGGATGCTGACGACTGCAAGACGATAACTGCAACCTTCCGGCGGCAGATAGAAGTCCGCCACTTCCGGAAACTGGCGCTGCAGCAGCGGCACGAACATCTCGTTCATCGCCATCGCGAGCACAGCCGGCTCATCGGGTGGTTTGCCGGTGTAGGTCGAGTGATAGATCGGCTCGCGCCGCTGCGTAATGCGGTCGATGGTCAGCACCGGGAATTCGGCCTGCTCGTTGTAGTAGCCCGTGTGGTCACCAAACGGTCCTTCCTGCGCGTGCTGGAATCCGCTCTTGTGCGTCGCGTCCGGGTAGATGTGGCCTTCGAGCACGATTTCCGCACTCGCGGGAACCTGCAACGTGCTGCCGAGTGCGTTGACAACGTCGGTGCGGCGGCCACGCAGCAGCCCGGCGAACTGATACTCGGAGAGGCTGTCCGGTACCGGCGCGACGGCGCCGAGAATGGTTGCAGGATCGGCACCAATGGCGACTGCAACCGGATACGGCGTACCCGGATGCGCCCGGGCATGATCGCGGAAATCGAGCGCACCACCACGATGTGCGAGCCAGCGCAGGATCAGCGTGTTGCGCGAACGTACCTGTTGCCGATAAATGCCGAGGTTCTGTCGCGATTTGAGCGGACCGCGCGTGATGACCAGGCCCCAGGTCACCAGCGGCGCGACGTCACCGGGCCAGCAGTGCTGAATGGGCAGGCGGCCAAGATCGACGTCCTCGCCCTCGTGCACGATCTCCTGGCACGGTGCCGAGCCGACCGTGCGCGGCATCATGTGCCACAGTTGTTTGAGCACACCGCCGATGCCACCGACATCGCGCAAGCTGGCGGGTACGCTCGGGTCTTTCAGCGCCGCCAGCGCTTCGCCGAGCGTGCGCAACTCGCTGAAACTGGCGACCCCCATTGCGCGAGCGACCCGAGCTGGTGTGCCGAACAGATTGGCCAGCACCGGTATCGAGTGTCCGCTTGGTTTCTCGAACAGAAGCGCCGGTCCGCCAGCACGCAGCACGCGGTCGCACAGCGCGGTCATTTCGAGATGCGGCGACACCGGTGCGTTGATGCGCTTGAGCTCGCCGCTGCTTTCCAGTTGCGCTATGAAGTCGCGCAGGTCGTGGTAGGGCACGGTGTCAGTGCGTCGCGGGCGCAGATAGCCCCTGCCAGCGCGGCGCGAGGGCGTGCGGGATGTCCAGCAGGTCGAGCACGCGGGCGACACCCTGATCAACAATGTCGGAAAT
>CAYMSY010000545.1:0-2463 GCA_964393195.1 uncultured Alcaligenaceae bacterium
GAAACTGCGCCAAGAATTAGCTTATGGTTGGCAATGAAGGACACACCCGCGAACAGGCTCTGTAGCGTCAAATTGTTGTCCGATCCGTTGACGTGCATGTAGCGAATCGTCACCGCACAAAGCGCAGCAAAAACGAATAGGCCGGCACAGAAAGCGTACACAGTCAACGCCCCCGCGATAAACAGCACGCCACCGAGCGCCGGTCCGGCGATGACGGCAGCTTGAAGGCCAGAGGCGCTAAACGCCATCGCCTGCGGCAGTAGCGTCGACGGCACCAATTTTGCAATGAGCGCCTGCTGTGCAGGCATCTGGAACGCCCTCGCAACGCCGAGCAGAACCGAGACCGCGAGCAACCATTCACGCGACATGAAAGCGCCTTGCGGATTGACGCCCGACGTTTGCGCACTAGCCACACACAATAAGACGGCGACCAAGCATTGCAACAGGAAGCAGCAAGTAATGATGCGCACTCGACTGAACCGATCAGCGACGTATCCCGCGGGGAGCGCCAGAAGCAGCGCAGGTGCAAATTGATACAAACCCACCAAGCCCAGATCCCACGCTTTTCCGGTCAATTCGTACATCTGCCAGCCTACGCCCACCATCAACATTTGGTTCGCCGCCGTGCCCGCGAGCCGCGCAAACCAGAAGCGCATAAATTGGCGCTGATGCAATAACGCGGAGAGTGTGCTTTTGTTGCCTGACATCGAGCCCGAGCATAGCAGCGCGCGAAAGGGGCGACGTCTTGTCAGATCGCGACTACGTTAGGCTTACGTCCATGCCTTCCACGAAATCGAGCGGTCAGTCACTTAGGCTGAAGGTTGCTACGTACAACATCCATAAGGGGTTTTCTCATTTCAATCGTCGTATTGTGGTGCACGATATGCGCGAGCGGTTGCGGCTTATAGGTGCGGATGTCGTTTTTCTGCAAGAAGTAGTTGGACACAATTCTCAGCATGTGGAAAATTATGGAGAATGGCCCGATGCGCCCCAGCACGAGTATCTAGCCCAGCAGCAGTGGCCCGTCTCAGCCTATGCAAAAAATGCGGTGTACGCGCATGGGCACCATGGCAACGCAATCTTGTCTCGCTACCCAATGATTCGCTTTGATCACGAAGACATTTCGACCAACCGCATTGAGCAGCGCGGCCTATTGCATGCCGAGATTGGCGTGCCCGGGTGGAAGCAAACTCTGCATTGTGTGTGAGTGCATCTCGGTCTGCTTGGAAGATCGCGAGCGAAGCAAGTGGAGGCGGTGTGCGCACGCATTCAATCGTTGGTGCCGGTCGGCGCACCGCTAGTGATCGCTGGGGATTTCAACGACTGGCGGCGGCGTGCGGGAGATCCGCTGGCGGCACTCGGTGCGCGCGAAGTATTTGAGACGATGGGGGGACGCCCAGCGCGAAGCTTTCCGGCACGCTTGCCCATTCTGCGACTTGATCGAATCTATGTTCGCGGATTCACCGTGGAAAGCGTGGACGTGCACCGTGGCCGCGAATGGGCTCGCTTGTCGGATCATGCGCCACTCGCGGCGGAGCTTGTGCTGCGATGAACGTATACCCGCCGGGAAATCGAGTCACACTGCTGCAGTGTGGAGCCGAGTTTTTCCCGGCGCTAGAGGCAGCCATTGACGCTGCGTTGAGCGAAGTGCGTCTTGAAACTTACATACTGGCTGACGACGAAACAGGTCGACGTATTGCTGCGGCGATGAAGCGCGCTGTGCTTCGTGGCGTGGCAGTGCGTGTAGTGCACGACGGATTTGGTTCTGCCGGCTTTTTGGGTAATCTCGGTGAAACGATGCGGCAGGACGGCGTCGAGGTCGCGGTCTTTCGCCCCGAAACTTGGTGGAATACGTTTCGGCGCAGCAGGTTGCGTCGGTTGCACAGAAAGCTCGCCATGATCGACGGCCGGGTTGCCTTCGTCGGCGGCATAAATCTCATTGATGACCTAAACATGCCGGACCCAAGGCAACCGCGCTTTGACTACGCGGTGCGCGTGGAGGGCCCTTTGTTGGAGCCTATTCACGCGGCGATGTGTGAGCTGTGGGCGCGACTTCATCAACACGGAATCGAGCGACTGCGGGCGGTAATGACCGCGTTTCCCGCCAATACGCAGGCGGCGGGTGATCATCACGCTTGGTTCGCGTTTCGAGACAATGTTTCGCGTCGGCGCGACATCGAGCGCGAATATCTTGCTGCGATTCTGGCGGCGAAACAAGACATTCTGATCGCCAACGCGTATTTCTTTCCCGGTCGGCGGTTTCGCCGCGCTTTGCTGCGCGCGCGCAGGCGTGGCGTACGGGTGCGCTTGCTACTGCAAGGGCGCCAAGAATATATGTTGCAGCACTATGCGACACGGGCTTTGTATGGCACGCTCTTGGACGCCGGCGTCGAGATTTACGAGTACAAGCGCAGCTTCCTGCACGCCAAAGTCGCTGTCGTCGATGGTGAGTGGGCGACGGTT
>CAYMSY010000546.1:0-2456 GCA_964393195.1 uncultured Alcaligenaceae bacterium
CCGTCGGTGCCAAAGTATTTTCTTTTGCTCATGCGGGGATTGTAGGTTTGCTGCGGCGGGCGACGCGGAAACCCGCCCGCCTCAGTGCCGTGTCACCACGATCGGCTCGCCTTTCGTAATGATCATCGTGTGCTCATATTGCGCTGACAAATTGCCATGCGCTCCCACCAGCGTCCAGCCATCGGACGTCTCGGTCACGACGCGGCTTTTGGTCGAGAGGAACGGTTCTATGGTGATCACCATGCCTTCTTTCAGCATGCGGCGATCGCTGCGATCAAAGTATCCGGCGATATGCTCGGGCGCTTCATGCAGCGCGCGACCCACCCCGTGGCTGCCGAGGTTCTCGATGACCTTGAAGCCGTAAGTTTTCGCGGTTCGCTCGATGGCGGCACCGATGCCGTTGATCGGCTGGCCAGCGCGGGCCTGCTTCATGGCCTGCTCAAGCGCCGTGCGCGTAGCGTGGCACAGGCGCGTCTTCTGCGCGTTGGTCGGCGGCACCACTTTCGTGCCGCCGGTGTCGGCGAAATAGCCTCCCAACTCGGCCGAGACATCGACGTTCAACACGTCACCCGCCAAAATCACGCGATCACCGGGGATGCCGTGTGCGGCCTCTTCGTTGATGCTGATGCAGGTCGAACCCGGAAAGTTGTAGCTGAGTTTCGGCGCCGATCGTGCGCCATGTTGCTCAAGCAACTGCTCGCCCAGCAAGTCCAGCTCGCGCGTCGTCATGCCCGGTTCGGCAGCGTCGAGCATCTCCTGAAGCACGGATGAAACGATCCTGCCGATGCGTTTGAGCGCAACAACGTCGTCCTGAGTTTCGATGGTCATGTGATCTCCTGGCTGATGGCGTGAGATTAACCGAGAGACGCTGTCTTGCAAGGGCTGACCGTGTTCCCGATGTGCCGACAGATCACCACAACTCCATTTGCGTTAGCGGCAGGCGTACAACGCCGGGAAAACCTGCCGCTTTATCTTCCGCGTAGCGGCCGCCAAGCACCTGCGGAAAAACCACCTTGCCCTTGAGCTCAGACGGTGTGAACCACCCTGCCTCGGTAATGTGCTCCGCTTTGGCTTCGGGATGGTTGGTATCGATCTCGCCGGCGTGCACGTGCGCCGCGAACCAGAACTTAACGAAGCGACACTCCGGATTCGCCAGTTCTTCAATGTACAGAAGTTGTCCGATCGTGGCCCGCAGGCCCGTTTCTTCCAGGACCTCGCGCGCAGCCGCATCCTCAAGGCTCTCACCGTCCTTGACGCCGCCGCCCGGCGCCACCCAGAAGTCGTACGTGCCCGGCTTGATGTGGTGAACCAGAAGCAGCTTGCCCGCCTGTTCAATGATTGCGCCAGCGGAGATACGGTGGGATTGCAATGTGTGGGATTTCTAGCGTTTGAAATCTGCGGACGAGAAAAAGCGCAGTTTTCTGGTGGTCCGCTGGACGGTGGTATTAAATTGCGCGTCCAAACTCATGGCGCGATGAGCACTCTGACCGTCAGATCTTCCTGTGTCGCATTGAGGTCATTCTCGATTCCGCGTGGGTTGTTGATACGCCCGTCAGGGTCGTAGACGAAACAGAAGAGAGTACGACAGCTAGGATGTTTTTTGTACTTAGCAATATCGACAATAAGTTGCTCGCCCAACTCTCTTGCGCCGAGACCAGGGCGAGTTTTCTTGATTTCGACTACTGCTTCGATTTCCGGAAGTAAGAAGTCCATTCTCGAAGATCCACCTGCGTAGCTAGGCGTCCATTCCTCGGGACGAACGTCGTCAAACGGAATTCGCAGAAGTGCATGAAAGAGGTCCTGAACGTCGTATTCATCACTGACGACTAAGGTCGGCAGATTTTCGCGGCGACTTCGAAGCTGCTTGGCAACCAAGTGAAAACGCTCACCGATTCTGAACAGAACCTCAATCCGATTAGAAGCCGAAGCGGTGCCCGAACTAATTTGGGCGCTTTTTAGACTGGAAGAGCTCCGCTTTACGCGAGCCAAGACTGCATTGACAACGCCACGAACATTTTCGACGCCACGGTATGAAGGTGCACCGTAGTAGTTTCTAGTGGCGTCGTTGAAGTATTCGGCGGTTATCTTTGCGTGGTGAAGACCATCTACAAGTTCGTCACGAAATAAGTCGATGAGCTCGACTCCTATTTCTTTGAATCGAGGATGGTCATTCTGCGCTATCGTAAGGCTGTCGCGAGTCTTGATGAAGCGTGCAAGAATTCCGCTCAACTCATCTGAGTATCTTTCTAGCGTCGCGATGAGATCCTCTTGAGTCATAGCGCTCTACGCCAATGTACACCGCAAAATATGCAGATTAATTCGGCGATTGCAGCACCTACCGAGGACCAAGCATAGTCTGCAAGCCCTGCTCGGTGCCAGTTTCAGCGAAATTGGCTTCTGCCGCAGCTTCAGTAATTTACCCACTAAACCCCGCATTTGATACCGCGCCGGAAACA
>CAYMSY010000547.1:0-610 GCA_964393195.1 uncultured Alcaligenaceae bacterium
TCGACCACACGTTCAACGTCGACCGCGACAGAAACACTGTGGCGCGGTTGTCGCACTGGTCTTGAGCGTATGGCTCGTGCTGTTGTTGATGCCCGCGACGGTCTCTGCCCAGCAAATGACTGCCCAGCCCACAAGCGCTGCTTGGTCCGGGGCATCGGTCATTCATCGCGCCGATCATCCGCGCGTGGTCAGCACCGACCGTGATCGCATGGTACTTCTCGTGGCACCATTTCTGCGTGGAGTGCAGGACGGTACGAGTGGATTGCTTTCGCTGCATCTTGCGATGCCCGCCATTGCGCCTGAAATACTGTTCCGCAGTACCACCGACTTGCTGCCGAACCACCTCGCGCCCGTTCTGGATGATGGCACCCATGTCTACTGGCTGAGTGGCCTACGCATCATGCAGACCAGCAAGACCACCCGACAGTCTCGACAGTTGAGCGACAAAGGTGCGCTGGCGATGGCCGTGCACGGAAACGCGATTTACACCTTCAATCACAACAATGAGCGCAAGTTGTTGCGCATTGACTCCAAGACCGGAGAGGTGCGTGACGTTGCAACACTGCCCTTCGTGGCAAGCTCGCTGCACGTTGATGCCAGTGGGGCGTGG
>CAYMSY010000547.1:628-965 GCA_964393195.1 uncultured Alcaligenaceae bacterium
TTGCTGACGACGCCATCGCCGCTTCGACAGGTCACTGCGATTGTGCGCTTCGACTTCGGCAATCGCCGATGGTCGGACGTGTACGCGTCTGCGGATGCGCAGACGCAGATACGAGCTCTGGTACCGGTAGGCGAAGCGAACACCATAAAGTCCGACGCGACGTTCTACGGCCTGTATTTCGTCGAACGCAACCTCCGGAAAAATCGCGCGGTAGTCAGACATATCAACCTGCTCACGGGCAGCATCACTGCGCTGAACATTGATGCGATTGATGAGCTTTCACCCATCAGGGCGGATGAATCGGCGCTTTACTACTTTGCCCCGGAGAGTCGCCAGT
>CAYMSY010000547.1:975-2456 GCA_964393195.1 uncultured Alcaligenaceae bacterium
GAATGGCGGTGGCAAGCAGATGTTGAGTCGAGGCACCACGGGGCCAACCAGCATGACCATACAGAGGTTTGATGGCAAAAGCCGCGCTCTCGTCTGGACTGACATCAATCGCGTGTATTCGCTCGGTTGGTAGAGGCGCAGCGAGCAGCTGAAATACTCCACTTGCCGGTCCGCCGCTGTGGTGTAGCCCCCGCTATGGGTAAGGTACTTTCGGAAGTCCGGCATCAAGACATGTATGCGACCGACACCCACATCGAGAGAGGCAAAGAAATACTGCGCCAGTTGCGCCTTCGGCGGTCCACTTATAGCCCGCATCGTCGTATGCGCATGCGGGTCCGCACTGTACTCCGATGGGCGGTAGACAGCTTGACGCCGACATAACATTCATACGCGTACGATTAACGGGGCAGTACGCGGACGAGGGCTTAAGACAATCGCAAGGAAAAAGAGAACGTCCTTAATCGGAGTCCCTATGCGTTTGGTGCAAAAGCGAGCGATCAGAGATCAAGCACTGGGTAACCGTCCGAGGGTCGCCGTTCTGGATTCATTGAATTTGGAGTAAGACACTGGGTGTCCACATGTCTGGGAGGTGGACACCTCAATGAAGGATTACGGGATTGTTTCGCGGGAGCGCTTGCTGGTGAAGCACACGCGCGATGGGCGTTGTGTTTATAGCCGGTCGGGTAAGCAGGCGCTGATTGAGGCTTGTCGGGTGGAAGGGGCGTCGATTGCCGCGATTGCGCTGTCGCACGGGGTGAACGCGAACTTGCTGCACAAATGGCTGCGCCTGGACGCCCAGAGGCCTACCTGCGCTACGCGCTCACCCACATCAACGAGCAGCCGATCACCCGTGTGGCCGAGCTGCTGCCCTGGAATGTGGCCGCCGAATTGCCGCGCATGAATCACAACACGACCGAGATTCACGCCGAAGCTGTCACCGCGTGACAAATCTCTCGCCTCATCGTCAAGACGGTGCGAACCGGACGCTTACAGCACTGGCGTGAGGCGGTCAGTTTCATGTGGTTCGTGCGTGGATCCGCTTCGTGTGCGAAGGGATAAGTTTATCGGCGTCGCGTTCGACGGGGAGTCGAAACACCCCTCACAGGTTGATCACTCGGATGGGGTGGAGCGATCTTGCCAATGACCTCGGGTACAACGCGCTGGCGTTGGTTTGCCTAGCCCTGCACCCCAGCTGCGCTCCTGTGCGGCTGATGCGGACTAATCGCGCAGGGTATCGCTGACAATCCGAAGGACGCCGGTCATTGCGAGGGCTATGGTGCAGCTCGGGCAAACGCTCGATCTCACGGCAACCGCCGAGCGCGTGGAGACGCCGGACCAACTTCGTGCGCTACTGCGGATGGGGCGTGACCGCGCACAGGGGTTCTGGATCGGGTATCCCTCTTCGTTCAACTAGGCCTTTGCCTAGTATACGATGCACGACAGATCGTGACGTGCCACAGTCTGCGCTACCCGGAGTGCTA
>CAYMSY010000548.1:0-1633 GCA_964393195.1 uncultured Alcaligenaceae bacterium
GGCTTTGGTGGCCTTGAGGCGGCTAAGGCGTTGCGCAACGCGGATGTCGACGTCACGCTGATCGACCGCACCAACCATCACCTGTTCCAGCCGCTGCTGTATCAGGTGGCAACCGCCGGGCTCTCCGCGCCGTCGATTGCGGCACCTGCGCGATTCTTGTTTCGCAAGCAGCGCAATGTGACAACGCTGCTCGGCGAGGTGGTTGATATCGACGTAGCTGCACGTGAAGTGGCGCTCGAGAACGGCGAGCGCGTACCTTACGACCACCTGATTGTGGCCAGTGGCGCGACGCACAGCTATTTCGGCAACGATCAATGGGCCACGCATGCGCCGGGGCTCAAGACGCTGGAAGACGCGTTCGAGATTCGCCGCCGTGTGCTGCTCGCGTTCGAGCACGCAGAGCGTGAAACCGATGTCGAAGCGCGTGCGCCGTGGCTCACGTTCGCCGTCATCGGCGCGGGGCCGACTGGTGTGGAAATGGCTGGCACGATGGCCGAGATCGCCAAGCACACGCTGCCCGAAGAATTTCGCCGCATTGATTCACGCAAGGCGCGCGTGCTGCTGGTTGAAGGCGGTGACCGCGTGTTGCAGGCATTTCCACCGGAGCTTTCAGAGCGCGCGAGGGAACAGCTCACCTCGCTCGGCGTGGAGGTGCTGACGTCGCACAAGGTCACGCATATCGACGGCGATGGCATTCAAGTCAACGTCAACGGCGTGGAGCAGACGATTGCCTGCAAGACCATCGTGTGGGCGGCGGGTGTCGCCGCGTCGCCGCTCGGCAAACTGCTGGCGCGAGTCTGCGCATTGCCTGACGACGGCGTCGATCGTGCGGGCCGCATCAAGGTTGAGCCCGATTTGACACTCGCCGGTCATCCCGAAATTTCCGTCGTCGGCGATCTCGCGCTTGCGAAGAGTTTTGAAAAGAACGGTGAAACCAAACCGGTACCTGGCGTCAGCCCCGGTGCCAAACAGATGGGCCGCGTCGCGGCCAAGAACATCCTCGCACGCATCGCTGGCAAGCCCACGCAGGCATTCCGCTACATCGACTACGGCTCCCTCGCCACCATCGGCCGCAAATCAGCGGTCGTGGACGTCACCATGCCCGTCATCGGTCACGTGCGCTTCAGCGGCTATTTCGCCTGGCTGTTCTGGCTCTTCGTGCACGTTTATTTCCTGATCGGCTTCCGCAACCGCTTCATCGTACTCATGGACTGGGCCTGGTCATACACGACGTTTAACCGCACAGCGCGAGTGGTGGCGGGGAATGAAAGGTTTGAGGCGAAGAAAGCACCAGTTTTGTAGGAGCGCCTCCTACAAAACCCAGCCTACTGACTGACCGCCGTGGTTATTCGGCATCTGGCCGCGAGTCGTCAAATGATTCAAGCTCATGCTTTTGTTTGATCCATGACCGTATTTTCTTGAATGTGTGATTTTTGTGCTCCTGCCACAGCACTTCGGCGCCATCAGTGAGTTCGTCATGAATTGCCAAAAGACTCGTGAGGCCTTCAAAAACAAAGTGGCCCTTACGCTTCTTTCTCCCGGATTCGAATTGACTGCGTCCGCCACTTGTTGCGAGCTGAATCGCTTTTTCATATGCGGCCTCGCGATCAGTTGCTTGCAGAATGATTGTGTT
>CAYMSY010000548.1:1679-2448 GCA_964393195.1 uncultured Alcaligenaceae bacterium
AAGCCAAACATCTACTGTTCGGCGCAGGGTTCGGTTCGTCGTCCCACGCGGCTCTCTCGATATATGAAGCGATCCACCAACCGTGAGGCGAGCGATTGCGGTAAGCAATGTTGTCAGTCATGTGTTTCCCGAACGAGGCCTCATGCGCGTCAAAGAACAATCTGCTTCGCAAAGTCTATCTCTCCGGGTTGATCTGCGTCGTCGGACGAACGCAGCGGGAATCCAAATCAGTTTCGGCAAGCGATAATTTGCACTTCGCGAACCGCAAGTCTCTGGATTCCGGCTTTCGCCGGAATAACGAAAAAATGAACGCCCTCCACACCTCCACAATAACTTCCCTCCCTCTCCTCGCCCGCGGCACGGTGCGCGACAACTATGCCGTCGGTGCTGATCGCCTGCTGATGGTGGCGTCTGATCGCATCAGTGCGTTTGACGTGATCATGGGTGAGCCGATTACTGGCAAGGGTGAGCTGCTGACGAAGATGGCGCTGTTCTGGTTTGACAAGCTGACCGGCATCGTGCCGAATCATCTGACTGGTGATGCACCCGAGAGTGTGGTGACGGAGGCGGAGAAGGCGCAGGTCGTCGGTCGCTCGATGCTGGTGAAGCGTTTGAAGCCGTTGCCGGTGGAGGCTGTGGTGCGCGGTTATCTGGCGGGCTCGGGCTGGGCGGAATACCAGCAATCGCAATCGGTGTGCGGTGTGCCGCTGCCTGCTGGACTACACAACGCGAGCAAGCTGCCAGCGCCGATTTTCACGCCCGCGACCAA
>CAYMSY010000549.1:0-2446 GCA_964393195.1 uncultured Alcaligenaceae bacterium
GCGCCGCTGCTGAAGGATGCGGAAGTCAAGCGTGGCCGTTATCGCCTGGTATTTCATGTTGGTGAACACTTTCGCAGCAAAGGCATGACGCTGCCCGACCCGCCCTTTGTCGATGTGGTTCCGATCGATTTCGGCATTGCGGAGGAGGGTGGCAATTACCACGTACCGCTCGTCTGCTCTCCGTGGACTTATTCGACATATCGCGGAAGCTAGGCGATGGAAAGCTACCTCGGCGACTGGCTCAATCTGCTGTTGCGCTGGCTGCATGTGATCACGGGCATTGCATGGATTGGTTCGTCGTTTTATTTCGTGTTCCTGGACAGTTCACTGGTCAAGCCAAAGTCACGGGAACTTATCGACAAGGGCGTCGACGGTGAGTTGTGGGCCGTGCATGGCGGCGGTTTCTATAACCCGCAAAAGTACATGGTTGCGCCGAAGCAGTTGCCCGAACATCTGCACTGGTTTTACTGGGAGAGTTACTGGACGTGGATGAGCGGCTTTGCGCTGTTCGTCGTGCTCTATCTGTTCAATGCGCAGACCTTCCTGATCGACAAAAATGTGTTTGCGTGGGAATCATCTGCCGCTGCAATCGCTGCGTCGCTGGTGTATCTGGTGATGGGCTGGGTCGTGTACGACGGCATCTGTCGCGTGTTCGGACAGAAGCAGAACGGCGACTTGATCGTCGGTGTGCTGGTATTCATCTACGTGATCCTTGCGACGTTTGTCGCGTGTCATCTGTTCGCCGGGCGCGCAGCTTTCCTGCTCACGGGCGCTAGCCTCGCCACCGCGATGAGCGCGAACGTGCTGATGGTGATCATTCCCGGTCAGCGCAAGACCGTGGCCGCGATGAAAGCCGGCGAGAAACCTGACCCGATTCATCCGATGCGTGCCAAGCAGCGCAGCGTGCACAATACTTACTTCACGCTGCCGGTGCTGTTCGCGATGCTGTCGAATCATTACAGCATGACCTACAGCGCGCAATACAACTGGCTGGTGCTGGTGATCATCATGCTGGCGGGCGCCCTGATCCGGCAGTTCTTCGTGCTCAAACACAAAGGCCGCCAGGATTACAAATTTTTCGTGATTGGTGGCGTATTGCTTGCGGGTGTCGCCGCATGGATCGCGCCGACGCCACAACCTGCGGCAGCAGTGGCCGCCGTGCCGAAGCTCGCCGAGATTCAGGCCATCGTCGAGCAGCGCTGCGTGATGTGCCACAACGCACAGGTGACTTCGAAAAACATCCAGCTGCACACGCCGGAACTCATCGTGAAAAACGCGCAGGGGATGTATCAGCAGGCGGTGGTCACGCGCATCATGCCGATGAGTAACGCGACGCAAATTACCGAGGAAGAGCGGGCAAAAATCGGCGCCTGGGTGAAGGCAGGCGCCAAGACCGAATGAGTATCAGCTTTTTCGCGAAACGCTTTCTGCGATGGGCATGGCATGCATAAATGACAAAAGTCGACTTTATGGATAATTGGCCGTTGAGCCGTTATTGAATGGGCGTTTCAGAAAAAAGCGGATATTCAAAAAAACCGCACCTGCAAGTGTCTGCGCCGACCGAAGAATGCCATTGTGGCCGGCGCGTTACTGCGGCAGTTGCGCGTTGATGTACGTCCCGATTTCCAGTGCAGTTGTGCGCCGCGCGCCGACCCCCAGTGCGCCTGCGATCAAGGCGTCGCCGCGTAAACCGAACAGGTAACGCAGCAGCATCAAGCCATCGGTCTGGGCGTCGACCAAACCGTTGCCATCGACATCAAGCAACGGCCGCAGATTGTTGAGATATTGCAGCACCGCTTCCGACGTCGTCCGCGACGGCGTGCCTGTACCAATCGCACTGCTGACCAACGCCGCGCCATCGAGTGACGTCAGATAACGAATCATCAGTAACCCGTCACTCAATACGTCGGCGACGTCGTTGCCATCAATGTCGAGGCTGAGCACGGGGACGTCGGGTGCGAACGTGCCGGAGACACTGGCGGCGTTGCTCATGGGGAGCGCGCATGGCAGCTTGCCGGTACACGCGCCAAGCCAGCCCGTGAACACCGAGCCTGCGGCCGCTGTCGCATTCAAGACGGGTGTCGCGCCTTGCGCGTAGGTGTATGCGCAGGCGGAACCGCAGGCGATTGCAGCGTCATCACTGCTGATCGAACCAGCGCCGCTGCCCGCGCGGGTGACAGTCAGCAATCTTCCCTCCGCAGCGGCAACCACCGTATGTGACACGCCGGCAGACATGCTATTGGCGAAATTTCCGTTGCCGTTGTACGTCGCCACCAGCGTACGCACGCCCACCGTTGTCGGCGTCCAGTTGCAGGTGGTGGCAAAAGGTATGAACGTGCAGCTATCAACACCATCGCTCACGGTCACCAATCCCGTCGCCGGCATCGTGCCGAATTCGTCAATTGTCACCACGGCCTTCACTGCGACAGGTACTCCAACGACCGAC
>CAYMSY010000550.1:0-2443 GCA_964393195.1 uncultured Alcaligenaceae bacterium
AACGGTCAATGGCGGACCGACGGGGCTTGACTTTGACCGTCAGGGACGCATGTACGTCGGGCGCTACGGCGGCGGAACGGTGCGCCGGTTCGACCGCAATGGGGCCTTCATTGACGAACCGGTGGCGGTCAGCTCAAAGCTGGTGGGGCCGGACAACGGGCTGCTGTTCGGGCCGGACGAAAAACTCTACATACCCGGCTACGACTCCAGCAACGTCATGCGCTTCGATCCGGCCACCAATGAACTGGTCGAAGTCATCCCGCCGGAGACGCGCGGGCTGTCCAACGCGCGCGGCCTGCGGGCGGCCAGAGACGGACAGCATCTGTGGCTGACGGCTGAAGGCTCCGGTCAGGTCCTCAAATTCAATATCGCCACGCGTGCGGTGACCGAGCTCGTTAGCGGGCTGATCCGGCCGACCGGCATCGACTACGCACCGGACGGTTCTTTGCTGGTGGTGTCGGCCGGCTCGGTGATCAAGCTTGATCCGGCCACCGGCGCGCGGTTGGGAACCTTCATTCCGGTGGGTTCCGGCGGCTTGAGCCTGCCGACTTATGTCGCAGTGATCGGACCGGCGGTGGCGAGCACACCGGTTGAGGTGGTTGAATATTTCCTGATCGCGCTGAACAAATACTTCATCACCGGGCGTACCGCAGAGCAGACGCTGCTCGACAGCCTGCCGGCATCGTTCCGCCGAACCGGTGCGAAGTTCTCTGCGTTTGCCGCGGCTGGCGCCCCGTCAGGTACCGAGCCGATCTGCCGTTTCTATCTGCCGCCGGCGAAAGGGGGGCCGAACAGTCATTTCTATGGCCGTCCTTCTGACTGCGATCTGGTGCGCGCCAGCGGCAATCCGGCGTTTGAATACGAAGGCGAAGATTTCGCGGTAGCAAGTCCTGTGAACGGCGTTTGCCCCCTATCGGCGCCGTTCACGATCTACCGCTCTTTTAACAACCGCGCAGCCCAGAACGATGGCAACCATCGCTACACCAACGCTGTGGCGCGCTACAACGAAATGACGGCGAAAGGCTGGGTAGGCGAGGGGCCGGTGTTTTGTGCCAGCAGTGGTACCGATGGAACCGAATAGACGGTTGACTGCCGTACAGCTTTTTAATGAAACCCCTATTCAACTGCGGCTCAGCGTGAAATTAGGCCGATTATCGACTTTAACGCTTTTCGTGCTCTGAGCCCAATCCAGTAGGGCCTTTCACGTATAAGCTGATTCCATAAAAAGCGTTCACAAAGCTCGCCACCGGCATTCCGTGGCGAGCGCGGGCCGACCCGATTGCGCCCGATAGAATGGGTCAAATGGCCCTAGACACTGAACTTCAAGCACTCCGTACCCCACCGCACTCGATTGAGGCCGAACAATCGGTGCTGGGCGCGCTGATCATCGACAACAACGCCATCGACAAAGTGGCCGATCTGCTGCGTGCGGACGATTTCTACAACGAAGGCCACCGCCTCGTGTACGAACACATCAACCGGCTCGCCGCAGACAACAAGCCGGCGGACGCGGTCACGGTGTCCGAGAGCCTGCGCGCAATGGGCAAGCTCGAATACGTGGGTGGCCTGGCGTATATCGGCGCGATCGCCAACGCCGTTCCCACTGCGGCCAACGTGCGTCGTTACGCCGAGATCGTGCGCGACCGCTCGGTCATGCGCCGGCTCGCGGGCGTGGCCACCAGCATCGCCGAAGCTGCGTTCAACCCGATGGGCAAGACCAGCGAACAGTTGCTCGACGAGGCCGAGGGCAAGGTGTTCGAGATCGCCGAATCGGGCGACCGTACCAAGGCGAACTTTGTCTCGCTGTCGGACCTCACCGCGCAGGCGATTGACCGCATTGAAGAACTTTACCGTCGCGACAATCCGGGCGACGTGACCGGCGTGGCGACGGGCTATACCGATCTCGACCGCATGACGGCGGGCCTGCAACCGGGTGACCTGATCATCGTCGCCGGTCGTCCGTCGATGGGCAAAACCGCGTGCAGACCTATGCCTGCGTCCAGCGCCTGATCGTCGATGGGCAAAACCGCGTTTTCGCTCAACATCGGCGAACACGTGGCGCTGCGGCTCAAGAAGCCGGTCGCCGTGTTCTCGATGGAAATGGGCGCGCTGCAACTCGCCATGCGTCTGATCGGCTCGGTCGGCAAGCTGGATCAACACATCCTGCGCACTGGACGACTGTCCGACGGCGACTGGCAGCGCTTTACCGATGCGCTGTCGCAGCTTGATTCGAGCCCGATGTACATCGACGAAACGGCGGGCCTCAACCCGTTCGAGCTGCGCGCTCGCGCACGCCGCCTCGCGCGCCAGGTCGGCGGCCTCGGCCTCATCATCGTGGACTACATCCAGCTCATGAGTGCATCGGGCAGCGGCGAAAACCGCGCGACCGAAGTCTCTGAAATTTCGCGGTCGCTGAAGTCGCTCGCAAAAGAATTGCAGGTGC
>CAYMSY010000551.1:0-2435 GCA_964393195.1 uncultured Alcaligenaceae bacterium
GCCGACAAAACCCCAGATAATGCGGAACATCACCAGCGCGAGGATTGCGTATCCGCTCCACATGTGCCACTGAATCGCATTGCCGCCGACCTTGCCGGTGATCACCGACACCACAAACAGCAGTACGAGACTCCAGTGAAAACAGCGGACGAAACCGTCCCACACCGGTACGGAAATCAGATCGGTGGCGGGTTTGGTCATCGTGCGTGTTCCTTTTCAAACGCGTCCCTGAGCGTGGACAAGCCAGCATGCAGGTGATTGAGTTCACTACTGCTCAAACGATCAAACGCGCGCTGCAGGTGCGCCAGATGCGCGGGAAAAACGTCGGCAAACAGGATGTGACCCTTGCGCGTCAGCGCAATGTGCGTACGTCGTGCGTCATCCGCATCCGGCCGCCGCGTAACGAGTCCGCGTGCCTCCATGCGATCAAGCACACCGGTCAGCGTCCCCTTGGTGATAAGCGTTCTCTCGCCGAGTTCCTTGCAGGTCATGCCATCGGTATTGCCCAGCGTCGCGACCACGTCAAACTGCGATTCGGTGAGGCCCATGGTCTTCACATGAGCGCCGGAAAAACGCTCGAACGCCTGGGTGCAGCGAATGAGTTGGCGCAACACGTAGAGAAACTCCGGTTTGTTGGCAGTGGTTGACATTAGTCCGCATTAGAACAATTTTTGTTCCCAACGGCAAGCGCGGACAAGCACGCTTTGGCTGGCCGATAATTGATCCATGCCAAGAATATTTGCGTTCCGGGGGCTGCTCGCCGCTCTTTTTGTGCCATGTTCCGCGTTTGCGGCGCTGCCGGAGCCCATCGAGCGGGCGCTGCGCGAAGCGGGCGTGCCCCCCAGTGCCGCGAGCATCTACGTGCGCGAACTGGGTCGAGAGTCCCCCATCGTCGGCCATCGCGCGACGCTCGCCATGAGCCCGGCGTCCACCATGAAAATCGTCACCACACTGGTCGGGCTCGACGTGCTTGCGCCAGGCTACACCTGGACGACGACCTTCCATACTGCTGCGCGCATGGACGGCGGTGCGCTCCGTGGACCGCTCTACATCAAGGGGTCTGGCGATCCGAAGTTCACCTCCGAGAGTCTGCAGTCGGTGATTGCGGCCCTGCGCGCCCGCGGCATCCGCGAAATCAGCGGTGATATCGTGCTTGACCGCAGCCGCTTCGCGCGGATCGTGCACGATCCGGCGGCGTTCGATGGCTTGCCGCGTCGACCTTATAACGTCGGCCCTGATGCACTGCTGTTCAACTACAAATCGGTAGGATTCCGGTTCAATCCCCTGTCCGATGGCACGGTGCGAGTAATCACCGATGGCGCTCCGCCGGACGGGCTCACCATCGTCAACAACCTGCGCACTGCGACCGGGACCTGCCCGAACGACTGGCGTTCACGCATGCAGGCTGATTTCGACGATCGCGGTAACGCGGTCACGGCGACGTTCAATGGAACCTATGCCGTCGATTGTGGAGAACGTGACTGGTATGTGAGCCTGTTCGATCACACGGGACTGCTCGCAGGCATGTTTGCCCGCATGTGGCGCGATGCGGGTGGTGTCTGGACTGGCGTCATGCGCGAAGGCACGGTACCGAAAAACGCGCGACTGCTTCACACCCACACTTCGGCCCCGCTGGCCTCAATGGTCACGGACATCAACAAGTTCAGCAACAACGTCATGGCGCGGCAGCTGCTACTGACCATTGACGCCGAAGTCAGCAAGCGTCCGGCGCAGGCCAAGCGCGCCGGACGAGTCATCCGCGACTGGGCCAGGGCGCGTGGTTTTGATCTGCCGGACCTGGTGATCGACAACGGTTCCGGTTTGTCGCGCAGCGAACGCATTTCCGCGAAAAGCCTGGCCAACATGCTTGAGTACGGGCTGACGGCGCCGTTTGCCAGTGATTTCGTGTCGTCGCTGCCACTCGCGGCAACGGACGGCACCTTGAGCAAGCGTTTCGTCAACCAGCCTGCGGAAGGAAAGGCGTACCTGAAGACCGGTACGCTCACTGGCGTCAAGGCGCTTGCGGGTTACCTGCTACTGCCCGGTGACCGCAAACTGCTCTTCGTCGGGTTTGTCAATCACGCCAACGCCGAGAACGCGCAAAAGGCGCTCGATACGGCCGTAGACTGGGTTTACTTTTCTGAAGCAGCGCAGGTGCGTGCGCTGTCGAAATAGCGGTCGCGCCTCACCAGGACCAGAAGGCGGCCGGAACGCATTGCGCAGTTCCGGCCCTTCGACACGCTTGTTACTGGATTTCGCGCTTTTCAGTCAGGCGCAACCAGCCTTTGATGATGCGGTAGACCCACCAGATCCAGACCACCGCCAGCACAACAAAACCGATGGCAACAAGGGCGAGCACGATACCGATCGTCGTCCACAGCACGCCCCACCAGAAGGTGCGGATCAGCCAGCTGTAATGGGACGCGAGATAGCTC
>CAYMSY010000552.1:0-2427 GCA_964393195.1 uncultured Alcaligenaceae bacterium
CGGTTATCGTCAGACGAACGAGGTGTCAGCCTTGCCTTCAGAAAATGAAATGGGGCTCGCGTTTACACTATAAATACCGGGGGGAGATCATGATTTTCGCAACCTTTTTGCGTAAAGCCGCATCAGGCTTGTTGTCACTGGGGCTCGCCTGCCTTCTCGCTGTGCCCGTGCGAGCGGAGACATGGATCAGGGCGGAATCGGACAACTTTTCGATCTACAGCACCGCTCCGGAAAAGACGACGCGCGAATATATCAAGAAGCTGGAAGTCTTCCGCAATTTGACAAACCTCCTCCTTGGCAGCAGCGACAGCGGGCCAAAGGTTCGCTTTGAAGTCTATCTGCTGCAAAATTCTGACGACCTTCAGCGCGTACGGCCGAGCTTCTCCAAAAGAGTCGCCGGGGTCTATTTCAATTGCGGTGAAGGCAGCAGTGCATACGGCACGGTCTCAAATGATGGGGATTCGGTGGCCGAAGAGGACGAGGGCCTGATCGTTCTGTTTCATGAGTACAGCCATTACATCATGTTTCAGCACGCCAAGTCGTACTATCCGGCGTGGTACGTCGAAGGGTTTGCCGATTACCTCGCAACCGCCTACCCCGCAAATGGCAAAATCACTCTGGGCGAACCGTCCAAAATGCGTGGCTCAACCCTGTCTGCTGACCGGTGGATAGGATTCGACAAGGTCCTCAAGCCAAGCTTCGGCTTTGCTGGCGACAAGTCAAACGATGCCTGGGAAGTCGAGAGTTTTTATGCCCAGTCATGGTTGCTGGCCCACTACATGCTGAGCGATCCGAAGCGCGCCCGGGACCTGAACACCTATTTCGCCGAAGTGGGCAAAGGTGCCGACCCGGTCGCCAGTTTCGAAGCCGCCACAGGCCTTAAGGTCAATCAGCTGGAGTCAACACTGCAGCGATATCGCCAACAGCTGTCTTTCCTCACCGTGCCCGTGCCGTCTTACCCGGACAGCCGCATTAAAGTGACGAAACTGAACTCGGCGACAAGCAGTTATTTGCTCGACCGGTCATTACTGACGACCTGCATGCAGCCTGACCAGGGTCGCGTCGTCCTGTCGCGGCTCGAAAAGGCCAAAGGTGGTTTCGTTGACGACATCGACTATCAGTTCGCCCTTACCCGTGCGCATCTGCTTTACGGCAACGCGCAGGATGCTGAGGCCATTGTTGGCCCGGTCGTCCTGAAGCATCCGGAAAGCTTTGAGGCAAACTATCTGATGGGGCGGGTTTACCAAAAGATGGCGCAGACGGCGAGCGAACAGGAACGTAACGACCTCATTGAAGCCTCGCAGGGCTTCTTCATCGCCGCTTATGAGAACAACAGGCTAAGTGCCCCTAACCTCTATTATCTGGCTCGCAGTTACGAGAACCGCCCCGATTTCCCGGACGCCAACGTATTGAACGCAGCCACCGGCGCCCATGTCCTTGCACCGGCTGTCAAGGAATACGCGATTTTTGCTGCCCAGGTGAACCTCGCAAAGGGGAACCGCTCTGAAGCCATCACGCTTCTCACGCCTTTCGTCGGAAACCCCCACGACCGGAAGTCTGCGGAGCGTTTCCAAAAGGCCATTGACGCCATCAAGGACGGGAAATCCGCCAAAGACGTCATGCAGGCCCTGAAGGAGGATTAGATTTCTCTCTGGCCGCGTCTTAAGTGACGTCTCTCGCCTTTTAGAAGGTCTTAATCCGGCGCTGGGGCGGTAATACTCAGAAGTAGGCCTGACCTGAATCTATGGCGCGGTGATAGTCGAGGCGGCGGTAAAAGGCTTCAGGGTCCTTAGGCTTTACCACCCACGACGGGTCGTGGTTCAGAAGGTCATAAAGCCGCGTCAGGGTGAAGCGTACGGCCGAGCCGCGGGCAAACAGGGGCAGGGCCGCAATTTCGGCTTCTGATAGCGGACGCTCCTTGTGATAGCCGGCGATTAAGGCGGATATCATGCCGGGAAGAGGCTGCCCGCCTGGTGTAAATCCCCAGGCGTTCAGGGCTACGGCCAGATCGTAAGCGTAAAAATCCGTGCAGGCATAATAGTAGTCGATGACGCCAGTGACCTGTCCGTCGTCATCCATCAACACATTGTCAGTGAAATAGTCCGCATGAATGGCGCCTGAGGGCAGATCAGCCGGCCAGCGTGATTTCAACCAGGCCACTTCGTCCCGGAAATCGGCCAGGACGGCCTCAGCCCTCGCTGACTGGGCGGCGCGGGGCGCGCAGCGTTCAATGAGCGCGTCCCACGAGGCTATTCCCATTTCGTTATTGCGGGTCTGGGTGAAGTCAGATCCAAAGATGTGCAGTTTGGCCAGGTATTGTCCAGCCGAGGCGGCGTGGGGTGTATCAGGATTGCGCGGCCAGCGACCGGGTAGCCATTTAATAAGGGCGCAGGGTTTGCCATTGATGCGCCCTATCGTTGTCCCGTC
>CAYMSY010000553.1:0-2422 GCA_964393195.1 uncultured Alcaligenaceae bacterium
TCGCGTGAGACTGAAAAACCCGGAATCAGTGTCGCGCCATCTGGTGCGAATATCGATGCAGCGGCCCGGTCCAAAGCACCCCCCGGTTGCGGGCGGCATGGTCAAATCGCATCGCGCTGCACTTTCCCGATGCAGGTCCTTCGAACACTGGGAATTTCTTTGAGATTGGCCGATTTCCGTGATTATTGAGGTGTCATTCGAAAGGATGACACATGCAGAAGGCACTTACCGACAAGACGATCGAAGCCTTGAAGCCCGGTCCGAAGCGTTACGATGTTAATGATCTTCGCTGTCCGGGCTTGCAGCTTCGAGTTTCACCTTCGGGACGAAAAGTGTTCTACGCGAAGTTTCGCTACGGATTGAAGCAGAAACATCCGAAGCTTGGAACCTATCCGCGCATGTCCCTCGCGACCGCGCGCGAGAAGGCGAACGAGTGGCTGCGCCAGGTCGATGAGGGCATTGATCCGACCAAGCGCCGTCGCAGCCCCAACATGAAAGTTGAAGCCGTTTGCCGAGAGTTCATCCGTTTACACGCGCAGGCCCGCAATAAGAGCTGGCGCGAAGCTGAACGCATCTTGGAACGCGAATTCGTCGGTACCTTCGGGCAGCGTGATATCCGCGAGATCAAGCGGTTCGACGTGCTGGAGATCATGGACGCCGCCATCGCGCGCGGATCGACCTATCAGGCCAACCGCATTCTTTCGAACATCCGCAAGCTGTTCAATTGGTGTGTGGAGCGCGGCATCGTCGATATCAGTCCGATTACCGGGTTGAAGGCACCGACCAAGGAGGAATCGCGCGAGCGGGTGTTGGGGGACGACGAAATCGTCCGGCTGCTGCGTGCCTGCCGCAACGATGTCTATCCGTTCCGCCAAGGCGGCCAGTATTCAGGGGCGTTCGCGGACTGACTTCATGATTGAGGCAGCGCGTCGCGCCGCTGAAGAGGCAATTCTCGACCAGCGGGTCATCCTGGTCAGTCAGGAAAACTATGATCAGTTTCTCGGCGCATTGGAACGCACGCCAGAGAGTAGTGAGGAGCTATGCAGGCTGTTGCGCACGAAAGCGCCATGGGATCGGTGATCGACCTCGCGACAGTTAAAGGGGGGGGGAGCGTGGAGAAGCTGGCGCAGTTCGATGATCGATGGATGGCCGCATTCCGCGAAAAGTCGGAGATATCCGACGAGGCCGCGCTGAGCGCGCTTCGTGTTGACCTGCTCGAGATCGGTGCGCGTTATCGCCGCATCATCGAGACGACGCCGTGCGATCTCAAAGGCAGTCCGTTCAACAAAACGCTGACCCAACGCGCAGATTGGCTACTGGCCAACGTCGTCAATCCGGCCGAAAAGCTGATTGCAGCGATCGCCGAGCAGCAACGACCTTGGTTTTCGACATGGCCCTATGAGCACGAGTTCGCCGAATTTCCCGACCGTGACAAGCTCAGTGCGGACTTAGAGGCGGTGTTGGAGTATTCCACGCGGCTGATGAGGAATTTGCGCGGCGAGCAACATGGCGATGCGGCAACCAATCAGGAACTTCGCTTCTACATTTTCATGGAAATCTACGGGGCCGTCCGCAGGCACCTGCCGGGACTGACGCCGAGGCAAGGCGTTTACGTCTCGGTCGACAAAGAGAAAACCCGCCGCCGCGTCGATCCGTTTCCAGCAGCCATGCGCCACATATACGCAGAAATCACCGGACGGAATGAGCAGCTTGTCCGTCTGATCCAGATGTGCGTCCAAGACCCCAACTGGCACATGTAACATTCCACCGGATTTTCCGGTGTCGTGCTTTTCGCGATTTGTGGAATCTCTTCGCCGTCTGAGAATATTTCGTTGCCGTCAATCACGACAACGAAAGGAAATTCAACGTGACGGCATCACCATCAAACAAGATACTGCTGACGCGCGGCGACTTACCGCGCCTTGGCCTCAATCTCTCGCCATCGACTTTGCTTCGGCTTGAAGCTGCCGGGCAATTCCCCAAGCGGGTTCGTATCGGCGCGCACTCGGTCGCATGGCTGGCGTCGGAAATCCACGAGCATATCGCAAAGCTCGCTGCCGAGCGGGAGGCGGGACTATGACTTACGAGTTCACCTTCGAAACATCGCACCCGGAAAACCCGGACATCTGCATCCGTTTCATCATCACCATGCCGGTTCCGCCTGCTGAAGGGATTCCCGAAGGGGCGGTGCTGGAAAACCACATTCGTTGGCGGGAGGAACGGTCGTGGCAGTAGAAACCCGAATCCGTCTGAAGATCGATCGCCCGGCGAGCGTGCTGAGCATGATGAAATGGTTCGCCAAACAGTGCGTCACTGTATTCCCGATCCATAGCGTTGTGGATGGGAACCGCGCCGGTTCATCCTTGCGGTTCATGGCGGCGGGGAATGGGAGCTTGAGCCGGATCGCCACGTCGTGCGGCAC
>CAYMSY010000554.1:0-2421 GCA_964393195.1 uncultured Alcaligenaceae bacterium
AATATGGGCTCCCATGGTGATTTTCCTAAAACTCGACTTTATCGTTAATTGGCGTCTTAGCCCTTCATGAATGCGGGTTTCAGCGATTAGTTGATAGCCAAAATTAAACTGTTTTCCACCTGCAAGCCCGCAACCATGACGTGCTGAAGCCTTCAAATGCGTCTGATCTGAATGGCGACAAATCCGTGGTGTGAGCAATGAAATTCGGCGGTACTAGATCTCAACGTGCGGGCGCTGCTGCCCTGCTCGCGGCACTCACTCTCACGCTCGGCGCCATTAGCTCGACCGCGCTCGACGGGCCGGCGGCGCAGGCGCGCAAGGCCGTACAGGTGAGCAATCCGATCCTGTTCGTGACGCAGGTGCCCCTGCCCACAGGCGATGCGTTTGCGAGTCGTGCCTCTACCTTCGCCAATCATCTCGGCAACATGGACAGCGTGCCGCGCGGCGGTGACCTGATGATCCGCTACCCCGATGGCACGCTGCGCAATCTCACGCGCGATGCGGGCTATGGCGACGCTGGCGTGCAGCAGGGCGCGAACGCGATTGCCGTGCGCGAACCCAGCGTGCACTGGAGCGGCAACAAGGCATTGTTCAGCATGCTGATCGGCGCACCGACAGCGCAATATCAGCAGATGACATCAAACTGGCAGCTCTACGAAGTCAGTGGCATCGGTCAGGGCCAGGCCGCCGTCATCACCCGGGTCGCGGGCCAGTCGGCGACGCACAATAACGTCTCGCCGTTCTACGACAGCAACGACAACATCCTCTTCACCTCCGACGCGCCGCGTGACGGACAGTCGCATCTGCATCCGCAACTCGACGAATATGAAAGTACGCCAACCATCACCGGTCTGTGGCGCATTGAGCGTCCGTCGGGCAAACTGAAAATTCTCAATCACACGCCAAGCGGCCTCTTCTCGCCGTCGATCGACAGCTTCGGCCGCATCATCTTCACCCGCTGGGACCATTTGCAGCGTGACCAGCAGGCCGACGGCTCCCCGGGCAACGGTTACGTGCCGCAGATGTTCGCCTCCGAAGCCTCGGGCGCCGCCATCATCCCCGACAACGCAACGCACAACGAAGTCTTCCCCGAGTCGCGCCTCGGCCAGACATCGCCAACCAACGGCCCGGTCATGCCGTTCACCTTCAACCTGTTTCAGCCCTGGGAGATGAATCAGGACGGCACGTCCGAGCTGACACTCAATCACATGGGCCGGCACGAGCTGTCGTTCGGTTATCTCGGGCGTTCGTTCACCTCCGACCCGGCGCTTTCGGATAACAGCGACCCGTCGCTGATTGCCAACACGCGCTATGTACGGGGCGACGGCGGCCTGTTCCAGATCAAGGAGGACCCGACGATGGCGGGTCGCTATTACGCCATTTACTCGCGCGAATTCGGGACGGTGAGCAGCGGCAATATCGTGCGCTTCAACGCCCCGCCCAATCTCAATGCGGAGCAGATCGCACTCGTCGACGTCAGCCCGCCGGAGGCCAATCTCTCGGTGCCAGGTGGTCGTCTGCGCGATCCGCTGCCGTTGTCGGCCGGCACACTGCTCGCGTCACACAGCACGCTCGGCGCAGTGCAGCCCAACAACAATCCTGCGATCAGTTTCCAGATCAAGGAACTTGTTCCGGGCGGTGGCGGCATGCTCGCAGCGGGTCAGTCCCTGACTGGCGGCATCAGCCGCAATGTGACCTGGTGGTCACCGGACAGCCTCATCACACACAACGGCCTGCTATGGGAACTGGAACCTGTCGAGGTCGTTGCCCGCGCGCGACCGGTGCCACGCGTGTCGTCCATCGCTCCCGTTGAAAAACAGGTGCTTGATGAAGAGTCTGTCGATGAAGCAGCGCTGCGCGCCTGGCTCAAGGCGCGGAATCTTGCGCTGATCGTTACGCGCAATCAGACCAGCCGTGATCGCGGAGACAAGCAGCAGCCATACAACCTGCGCGTTCCCGGCGTCGGTGGCACGCAGACCGTGGGCAATGGCGGCAAGATTTACGACATCGCGCACTATCAGGTGCTGCAGGCGGATCGCGTGCGTGGCTACGCCGGAAAGACCGGGCGGCGATCAATCGGTCAACCCATTGCGTCATCGCTCAACCCGGTGACCTCCGGCCCGGCCGGCAGCGTACCGATCGCTGCCGACGGGTCAAGCGCCGCCTTCGTTCCCGCCGGCAAGGCACTGGCGTGGCAGACGACCGACACCACTGGCGAGCCTGTCGTGCGTGAGCGCGTGTGGGTCACCATGCAGCCCGGCGAGATCCGCACCTGCGCCGGTTGCCACGGTGAAAATGCCCGCAACCAGGCAAACCAGACGGGACCAACCAACAAACCCGCCGCATTGCGGGCGCTGATGCAATATTGGAAAGGCATAGCGCCCACGGCTGCTTCGTTGCCACTCGACATCGACGGCAACG
>CAYMSY010000555.1:0-2411 GCA_964393195.1 uncultured Alcaligenaceae bacterium
TGATGATGAGGATGCCTGCGGTCACAGGTACCGCGACTTCCCGCACCGCGCGATAGATGACGTGCAGCCGCGGCAACTTGCCGGCCGTCGGGTCATGCGCCAGGTGCTGGACGATGTTTTCCACGACCACAACGGCGGCATCGACCAGCATGCCGATTGCGATGGCCAGGCCGCCGAGACTCATCAAATTCGCTGACATGCCGAAGTTGCGCATCAGGATGAAGGTGATGAGGGCTGCCAGCGGCAGCACCAACGCGACCGTGAGTGCTGCACGGACATTGCCGAGGAACAACCCCAGCAGGATGATCACCAGCACCGTCGCTTCGGCCAAGGCTGTCGAGACGGCGCCTACTGCCTTGTCCACTAAGGCCGCGCGGTTGTAGAAGACCTCCACGCTCACACCCTTGGGCAGAGTCGGCTTCAATTCATCCAGCTTCTTCTGCACACCGGTGACGACTTGTTGCGCGTTCGATCCGGCAAGTCCCAGCACCAGTCCTTGGACCGCTTCTCCACGGCCGCTTTGGGTGACCACGCCATAGCGGGTCATAGTGCCGATCTTGACGTCGGCCAAACCACCCAGCCGCACCGGCACACCATCCTTGACGGAAACGACGATGGCGCGCAGATCATCGAGGCTCGTGACGCTTCCCTCTGAACGGATCAGAAGCACTTCCTCGCCTTCGCCCAGCCGGCCTGCGCCGTCGTTGCGGTTGTTGGCGCGCACAGCCTCCTTGAGTTGGGTCATCGTGACGCCCGCCGCCGCCATCCGCATAGGCTCCGGAACGACTTCAAAGGCACGCACCACGCCGCCCAAGGAGTTGACGTCGGCCACACCGGGTACCGTTCTGAGTGCCGGCCGAATCACCCAGTCGAGAACGCTGCGCCGCTCTGCCAGCGACAGCCCATCGCCTTCGACGGTGAACATGAACATTTCACCCAGCGGCGTGGTAATCGGTGCCATGCCGCCGCTGATGCCGGGTGGCAAGTCTTCCGAGATTCCGCCCAGACGCTCGCCAACCTGCTGACGCGCCCAGTAGATATCCGTGCCATCCTCGAAATCGATGGTCACATCCACGAGACCGTACTTGGTTACCGAACGCAGAATGCGGGTCTTGGGAATACCGAGCATTTCCACCTCGATCGGCACAGCGATGCGGCTTTCGACTTCCTCCGGCGTCATGCCGGGGGCTTTCATGATGATCTTCACCTGTGTGCTGGAGACATCGGGAAAAGCGTCGATCGGCAACTGCGTGAACGCATACCAGCCGGCGCCGGCGATGACCAGCGTCGCCAGCAGGACGAACAGGCGCTGCGACAGTGAAAACTGGACCAGACGGGCGAGCATCAGCTGCCTCCCTTTTCGCCCATCCACGCACCTTTGAGCGCCACGATACCGCTGACCGCAAGCTGTTCACCAGCCTTCAGGGCGCCCTGTACCTGGACGCGTTGACCGGCTTGGGCCAACACCGTGACGGGCCGAGCCTCAAACCCGTCGGCAGTGCGGACAAACAGGAACGCTTGCGCGCCATCGTGCACGACGGCCGGCAACGGCACGTCCCAACTATCCTTGCCTGCCGCGTTCGGCAATTCGACGGCAACACTCTCACCGGCGCGTAAGCCGCTGGCAGCGGACTCGATAACCGCCCGCAGGCCGACAGTTTGGCTGCCCACTGAGGCCGTGGGGCTCACGCTCACGATGCGGCCAACGCCTTCGCGTCCCTGCAGCTTGATTCGCGTCCCCGGCGGCCAGCGGGATGCGGCGTCGGCAGGTACCTGGATATCCAAGGAAAGCTTGTCGGTTTGCACCAGGTGCAACAGGGCCGACGCCGGCTCGACTCGCTGCCCGGGTTTCACCTCGAGACGCGACACGACGCCGGCCTTTGCTGCGGTCAGCGTAAGACTGCTCTCCAGCTTGCCTCCAGCGGCCACGCGGTTGATCGTAGCGCCGTCCATGCCACTTAAGACCAACGCGGCCCGCGCTTGGGCCAGCGCCGCTTCGCTTTCTGTCAGGGCCGCTTGCGTTTCCTGGACCCGGCGCTGCGGGATGATGCCTTCGCTGAACAATGACTGTTCACGTTGCGCGGCCTGTCGCGCCAGGCTGGCGCGCGAAGTGGTTTGCAGAAGCTGCAGTTGTTGCTGACCGAATTCGGTGCCGGCGATGCGTAGCAGCGGCGTTCCCTGCCGGACCATTTGGTTTTGTTGCACCAGGAGCTGCACGACCACGCCCGCCATCGGCGCGCTGACGACCTGTTCCTGGTCGGGTCCCGCCATCACCTGAGCGGGGTAATTGACCACGACTTGCTCTGCTTGGCGTTGCAGCGGCAATATCTGAATGCCCAGCGCTTGCATTTGCTTTTCGGAGACGGGAAATTTGTTGGAACGTTCCGCCGCGACCGCCGTAAGCGTGCAGG
>CAYMSY010000556.1:0-2407 GCA_964393195.1 uncultured Alcaligenaceae bacterium
GACGAGAAACCCGCTCATTTGCATCTGGCGTTCGTAGCCGAGAGTCGCCAGCAGGTCGATGCTTTCTATCACGCAGCGCTGGACGCGGGCGGCAAAGACAACGGCCCGCCGGGTCTGCGGCCGCAATACAGCGGCAAGTACTACGCGGCTTTCGTCATTGACCCGGACGGACACAACATCGAAGCAGTTTTTCACGAACCAGTCTGACCGTTCCAGACACGAGATCATTTCCAAGGGCGCACCTATCATCGTCACCCAGCACCAGGAAAGAACACTGAAGATGATCATCCGCAAAGGCGATGCACGCAGCAAGACAACCGATCAGCCGAACTTCGGCAGGATGGATACGACGAGCTTCTCCGACATGGCGGGCATCAAGCAATACGGTGCCTACCTGCAGACGCTGCATCCCGGCGGCAAGTCGTCGAACAGGCATTGGCACGAGAATGAAGACGAGTTCCTGTTTGTTGTTTCCGGTCAGGTCACGATTGTTGAGAACGATGGCCCGCATGTGCTTGAAGCGGGTGACGCGGCCTGCTGGCCCGCAGGCGTGGCCAACGCGCACCATGTGCTCAACGAGTCAGCGCTTCCGTGTTCGTACCTGATCGTCGGCACGCGGGTGACGCGCGATGTCTGCCACTACCCGGATTTGGGCAGGACGCTGTACAGCGAAGGCGGGGAGTGGCGGATGGAGGATTCAGAAGGCAAAGTGCTTCGGTCGGGGACATTCGATCCGTTCGGTTCCGACTGACGCCTAACGTCTTACCCTTAGCGCGAGTCGGATTACAGCGCAAAAACCACGGAGGAAATCACGAACATGATCACCGTTTACGGCGAAGGCAGAGGGTTTCGTGTCGTGTGGCTGCTGGAGGAGATGGGGCTCCCGTACACGCTGCGGCGCGTGGACTTGAAGGCCGGTGTAGAGAACGACCCGGAGTTTCTGTCCATCAACCCCGGCGGTTTCATCCCGGCGATTGTGGATGGCGATGTGACCATGGTCGAGTCAATCGCGATCATGCAATACCTGATGGCACGCTACGGCCCGACACCCCTCGCGCCAGCCCCGGATGATCCTGCCTTTCCCGCCTACCTTCAGTTCCTGCATCTAGGTGAAGCCGGCCTCGCTGCCTCGATCTATTTCGTACTCGGAGCGCGCCACTTCGCCCCCGAAGCCGAGCGGAATAACTGGAGCGCTGCCCAGGCGCTCGACGTGTACCAGACGAGGTTGCGTTTGGTGACCCGACAGCTCGCCCGCTCGCCCTTCACGGCGGGTGATGCATTCACGGCCGCCGACATTTCGGTGACTTACGCGCTGGAGTTGGCGCAAAGAAGTGGTAGTGCCGCGCTGGGCGAGGTGGAGCAGGCGTATGTGGATCGCACCACTGCGCGTGAAGGCTACAAGCGGGCGATGGAGGCTTGTCATGACACGAGGGCGTGGGTGGCCAGGTTGGCGGGGCGATGAGTGCGTTTAGCGCGCAATCGAATGTGAAGAGACGAGCCAGATTTGGCGAAAAACATTTGCAACTCACTTCCACGTCCATTGGACAAGTTGCGAAGCTTGATTCAATCGCAAGAGACTTTGGGTCAGGTCTTGCATTGCAGCCTTTGCTTGCCCAGCCGAGTTGCCAATTCCACGTTACATCTTTCTTCTAGAACGCTTATTTCATGGGGCTATCAAGGCATTTATGCGAAATATCGACTTTTTGCAAAATTTGGCCATTAGCCCTTATTGAATGAGCGTTTCAGCAAAAAGCTGCTAGTCAATTTGTTGCAGAAACTCCTCGACATCGAAAGGTCACGTTTGATCGAATGTCGGCGACGGACACCATGTCGAGCGGATGCAAGATGACGTCGATTTTTTCGATACGAAAAACAGGGTTCATGCGAGAACTGACCAGTGCTAGCTGTTTAGGTAAAGCAGCGCGTCGCCGAAGCGGCACCACTACACGCCTTCTTATGCGCATGACGCGCTGTGCACACGTATCGCATAGGCAATTTTGTAACGCAACCAGCTTGCGCCAAAGCGCTTGGCATAGCATTGCCACGATTCAAACAAGGAGAGAACCATGTTCAGTCACGTGATGGTGGGCGCGAATGATCTTGAGGCGTCGAGGAAGTTTTACGATGCGCTGCTCGGCACGCTGGGCATCGCACCGGGCGTTGCCAACAAGAACAGGTATTTCTACCGCAGCCCGACCGGCACTTTTGGCATCACCACACCGATCAATGGCGAGCCGGCTACGCATGGCAACGGCAGCACGCTGGGTTTCAATATGACGTCAACCGAACAGGTCGATGCGTTTCACGCAGCGGGCCTTGCCAACGGCGGCACGACGTGTGAAGACCCGCCGGGCTGGCGCGATGGCTCAGTGGGCCGGCTTTATCTCGCCTATCTGCGCGACCCGGA